>CAISDD010000562.1 GCA_903883985.1 uncultured Pseudomonadota bacterium
CGTTCCGCCCCCGAAACAAGAGACCGCGACATGCCCCAACTGATCGTTCTTCCCCACGTCGAACTCTGCCCAGACGGCGCCGTCATCGCCGCGCAAAAAGGCGTTTCCCTCTGCGACACCCTGCTGGAAAACGGCATCGAGATCGAACACGCCTGCGAGAAATCCTGTGCTTGCACCACCTGCCATGTCGTCGTCCGCGAAGGCCTTAGCAGCCTGTCCGAAGCCACGGAACTGGAAGACGACCTGCTGGACCGCGCCTGGGGCCTGGAGCCCACCTCGCGGCTATCCTGCCAGGCGCTCATGGGACGCGAAGACGTGGTGGTCGAAATCCCGAAATACACCATCAACATGGTCAAAGAGGGGCACTAGCCGTCACATGAGGAAAAAAACATGAAATGGACCGACACCCTGGACATCGCCATCGCCCTGGCCGAACACCATCCGGACGTGGACCCGCGCTATGTGCGCTTCACCGACTTGCATAGCTGGGTGATGGAACTGGAGGCGTTCAGCGACGACCCCAACCGCTCCGGCGAAAAGATCCTGGAGGCCATCCAGGCATCCTGGATCGAGGAGATGGATTGAGAACCTTTTTTCTGATACTGGCTTGCGCTACGCACCTGGCGGCTCATGCCGACGGCCTCGGCTTCAAGGGGGTCGAGCTCGGTTCCGCGCTGTCCCGAGTCGCTAGCGACCCGCGCCGCGAGTGCCACGCGGTCAACACGCCGTTCGGGGACACGATCTGTGGACTGCGCCCGAATGAGAAGGAGACCATCGCCGGCGCGCCCGTGGTTTCGCTGTTTTATTTCTACGATGTCGATCATCTGACCGCTATCCAGGTCACGATTTCGGAAAAGTCGTTTGGGCCCGTGGTCGCTGCCCTCACCGCCAAATATGGCGCGGGTGTGCTCAACGTCGAGAAGGTCCAGAACCTCAAGGGGGTGTCCTTCGAGAACCGCACCTATCTCTGGACGCGCACGGGTTCCAGCCTGCAAGCCTTGCGCTATTCAGGGAGTCTGGACAAGTCGCTGATACGCTACAGCGATGAAGGCGCGGCACAACGGCTGAAGCTGCGTCGAGCCTCCAAAGACCCGAAAATGGACCTTTGACGGCACGGTCTCAGCTCGCCTCCTCCATGTGGCGAAAGGCCGTGCCGGTGAGCAAGGAAAACTCCTTGGACACGACCACAATCTGGTCGAGTTGAGACTTGATGCTCACCATGTCGTGGCTGACTGCTGCGCTGCGCTCCTGGATGGAACCCAGGTTGGCATGCACCTTGTTGAGGTTTTCCAGGCGATGTTCCAGTTGTGCCTTGTGTTCCCGGATGCGTGTAACGATGGGGTCTAGGGTGAGGCGCAGCCAGGTTTCGGTTTCCAGCCGCACCTGCTGGAACACGATGCGCGCCTGGGTGACCAGGGCGATGTAGAACTTCTTCACCATGAAACGCTTTTCCAACATGATGTTGAGCGGATCGGAGCAGAACTCCTGGGTGCTCACCATCAGCTCGTCAAGACGGGCGCGGTAGCGGGATAGATCCAGGCCCGGCGGGTCCATGCGCTCCATGCCGTGAATGTCGTGGAAGCGCTGGTAGGCGGCATTGAGTAGCTGTTTGATGCCGCCGCCTTGCTGTTGGGCATGGTCGAATTCGGCGCCCATGCGACGGATCAGGAGGTGCATGCCCTTGATCAGGCCCGCAGTGGTCCAACTGTCGTTGATGGCCATCATGGATTCTTCGATGATCTTGTCCATGCGGTCGTCGTCCAGATGGGAGAGAAGATCCCAGCCCTGCTGCGCGACGACCTTGCGGGTTACATTGAAATTGCGTGCGGTCTCTTCGTAGAGGTGCTTGTCGCCCAGCATTTTTTCCCGCATCTGGCCGACGATTTGCTGGTTCTTGCCGGACAGGGCATGCAGATCCATGAGCGACTGGCGCGCGGCCAGGAGTCGGCTTCTCGCCGTGTCCCGTGTTTCTGCGAGCAGCGGGCCGACTTCGCGCACCACGGCTTCGCGCATGATTTTTTCCCGCGAGGGGATGATTTCTCGTGCCAACATGACTTCGAGTGCCTGGATACCGGAACGTTGGAGCATGTCCGCGTCTTTGCGTATCTTGCCGACCAAGGCCTTCTGGGCGGAAATGGCCATGACGTTGGCAGTGGGGATATTGAGCTGGCTGGCGGTGGATTCGATCTGGCGCTGGATGGTGCGGCCGATTTCTTCCGGAGTCTTGAGTTCATCCCAGAGCATGTCGATCTTGTTCAGTACGGCGTAGTGCTGGCTGGCGTGCTTGGAGACCAGCTTGTTCCATATCTCATAGTCGGACTGGGTGACGCCGGTATCGGTGGCCAGCAGGAAGAGCAGCGCGTGGGCGTTGGG
This sequence comes from uncultured Pseudomonadota bacterium, assembly GCA_903883985.1. Taxonomy (GTDB): domain Bacteria; phylum Pseudomonadota; class Gammaproteobacteria; order Burkholderiales; family Thiobacillaceae; genus PFJX01. Next base: position 2,374 of record CAISDD010000562.1, read on the forward strand.
GATGGCCGAAACGGTCAGTTCCGGCTCTACCCCCATGGCATTGAGGCCGGGGGTGTCGAGGATGGCCAGCCCTGATTCCAGCAGAGGGTGCGGGTAGTTGACCAGGGCATAGCGCCAGGCCGGGATTTCCACGCGATCCTGGTCCTTCACCATGTATGCCAGGTTGGGGTCGTTTTCATCCCACAGACCGAGCGCGCGCGCCTCCACCTTGAACACCACCTTGGTTTCCGCAAGCTTGCGCATGGCGTTGATCATTGCGCCAGGGTCGGCGACATCCAGACTGATCGTGCTCCATTCTATGGGCAGACGTTTCAAGGTGGAGATGCTGTCGTCGCGGAAACGGGTCTCGATGGGCAGCAGGCGGATATAAGGTTCGGTATCGCTATCGTAGAAAATTTCGGTGGGGCACATGGTGGTGCGACCGGCGTCCGAGGGCAGCAGACGTTGTTTGAAATCGGAGAAGAACAGGGCATTGATGAGTTCGGTCTTGCCGCGGCTGAATTCGGCGACGAAGGCCAGCATGAGCCGATCCTTCTTCAAATTCTCGGTCAGGTCGAACAGGCGCAGCAATTGCGGCGGTTCTGCTTCGGCGTATTTTTCCAGCCAGTCCCGGTAGGCGATGACGACCTTGACCAGGCGATCGCGCCTATGCCGGAACCGGGTAATGCCACTTTCCAGTCCGTAGTTCATTCCTTGTTCTCCCCTTTCAAGTCATTCGCCGGGCCGCCCCAAGAATGACTTGGCCCCTTCGGGGGGCGGCTCGGAGGATTTTCCAGAGCCGGGGGCACAGCTAATCTCCGCCTTGCCAACTCTAGGTCGATAGGCGCCCAGAGCACTTTGTGGCGGGATTTCTCGCCATGGAGGATTCTAACTTCTCGCCGCGCCACTCCGAGACACTCCGCAATGAATTCCCTGAGTGCCGCGTTGGCCGATCCTTCCACCGCGCGTGCCGAAATGCGCACCTTGAGCGCCTCGCCATGTTCCCCTGCCAATTCGCAGCGCGAGGCGCCCGGCTGGACGTGCACGGTAATCGCTACGCCTGCGTCCTGCGCTCGCAGCCAGGATGTCATCCCCCCACCTCTCTGATGGGACGACTAAGCAGCGACCTGGCAGGAGGGCAGGCGTGTTGCAGAAGCCCTGGCGAACCCTTCCCTGTAGCGCAGGCATCCTTGCCTGCGTCTTTGAATGCGGCCGGCTGGAAAGCGCCGCTGCCGCGATGATTTCTTTCTGAAGCTACGGGTTGAAGTGTGCTTCTTGAGAGGCAAAGAACACCCGCCAAGTCTCTGCCTATCCCGCTTGCGGGACAGGGAAGCTTCAAGAGTCGCCACGCGACGGTCACAGTAAAGAAAGCGCCCATCGCTCCAGTGCCGTCACCGGAGCGATGAGCAGCAGTTGCACCACGATCAGCGCAACCATGGGCGTGAGGTCGATGCCGCCGATGGGAGGGACGAGTTTCTGGAAGGGTCTCAAGACCGGTCGTGCCAGGGCGTAGATCAGACCGGCATACGGCGAGAACGGATTAACCCAGCTCAGCACGGCCTGTAACAGGACGAAGCCCATCAAGAGGTAGAGCGCCAGCCGCGCGGCGGCGGCGAGGGCCAGCAGCCCGAAGGCGGGCAGCACAGCAGCACCGGCCACCGCGTAGGGATAACCCTGCAACCATTGGCTGCCCAGCACGGAAAGCAATTCCGCGGCATAGAACGGCAGCAGGCTGGCCCAGTCGAGCCCTAGGTAGCCGGGGATCACTCGGCGCAGTGGGCGCACAATGAAGTCCGTCACGTGTAGCAGAAATTGGGCGAAGGGATTGTGGAAGGGCACCCGCACCCATTGCATCCAGAAACGCAGGAACAAGGCGCTGGCGATCAGGTCGAAGGCGGTGCGCAGCAGGAATTGAGCGGCATCTAGGAACATCCGTCTTTCCCGAATAGTTCGCCCATCTCCCGGGCGCGTTCCGCAGCCGCACGGGCAGCCAGGCCGATGAGGTATTTCACGCCGCCTTCTTCCAGCGCCAGGAGGCCGCGCTCGGTCGTGCCCCCCTTGGAGGTGACCCGTGCACGCAGTTCGGCCGGCGGCGATTTGTCCTTGATCGCCAGGGCCGCAGCGCCAAGAAAGGTCTGCAGGGTGAGTTGGCGCGCGGCATCCGCCGGCAGCCCCAAGTCGATGGCAGCCTCTTCCAGCGCTTCGATGAACAAGAAGACATAGGCCGGGCCGCTGCCAGAGATCGCAGTAACGGCGTCGATCTGGGCTTCCGACTTCACCCAGACAACGCCGCCCACGGCTTCCAACAATTGCGTGGCCTGAACCTTGTGCGCCGCGGTGACGCCGGGCAGGGCGTACAGGCCGGCCACGCCCGCGCCGACCAGCGCCGGTGTGTTGGGCATGGCGCGCACCACGCTCGCGTGGCCTCGCAGCCAGCGGGAAATGTCGCTGGCGCACACGCCTGCGGCGATGGAGATCACCAACTGTTCTCCACGCAGCGGTGGCAGGCGGCAGAGTACATCGCGCAACTGCTGCGGTTTGACCGCAAGGACCAGGACATCGGCACCCAGCACGGCGTCGACGGCGTCGCTCACGACGACACCGAATTCCTGGGTCAACCAGTCCTGGCGCGCAGCCTGATGTTCCGCCACGATGATGTCCTCACGGACGAAGCCCTTCTGCAACAGGCCGCCGATCATGGCTGCGGCCATGTTGCCGCCACCTATAAAACCTATTTTCATGGGTTCCTCCTAATTATTGGGAAGTGGGCGTGCGCCGAAGATAGCGCTGCCGATGCGCACCAGGGTGGCGCCTTCCAGGATGGCCACTTCCAGGTCGGCCGACATGCCCATGGACAGCGTGTCCACCGGCAAGCCCTCGGCGCGGGCTCGTTCCAGTAAATCTCGCAGTCGCGCAAACCGGGTATGTGCGAATTGTAGACTGGCCTCCGGGATGGTCATGAAGCCGCGCAGGCTCAGGCCGGGCAGGCTTGCTACCAGGCGGGCGAGTTCCAACCCTCGTTCCAGGGGCAAGCCATGCTTGCCAGGCTCGGCGCTGACGTTGATCTGTACGCAGACATTGAGTGGAGGAAGGCTGACCGGGCGTTGTTCGGACAGGCGCCAGGCAATCTTTTCCCGTTCCAGCGCATGCACCCACGCAAAGCGTTCCGCCACCAGTCGCGTCTTGTTGCCTTGCAGCGGGCCGATGAAATGCCATTCCAGGGCGAGGTCGCTCAGTGCGTCCTGCTTGTCCCGCGCTTCTTGCAGATAACTCTCGCCGAAGGCGGTCAGCCCTGCGGCGTGGGCTTCGCGAACGGCCGCAGCGGGGAAAGTCTTGCTGACAGCCAGCAAGCGCACGCCGTCTCTGGGTCGCCCCGCTTCGGCGCAGGCCAGCACGATGCGATTCTGGCAGGCTTGCACGGCATCCGCTATCGCACCCATAATGCTCTGAGCTCCCGCGGAAAAACACGTAACCTGGCGAATTATAATGGAAATTTCTGAGCTTCTTGCCTTCTCCGTCAAGAACAAGGCGTCCGATCTGCATCTCTCAGCCGGCATGCCGCCCATGATCCGGGTGCATGGCGATATCCGTCGCATCAATCTGCCCGCGCTCGACAACACCGCGACCCGCGCCATGATCTACGATGTCATGAGCGACGCCCAACGCAAGCACTACGAAGCACACCTGGAGACGGACTTTTCCTTCGAACTGCCCGGTCTCGCGCGCTTCCGGGTCAACGCCTTCACTCAGGAGCGGGGGGCGGGTGCCGTGTTCCGGACCATCCCCAGTCAGGTGCTGACCCTGGAGGAGTTGTCTGCGCCACGCATATTCAAGGATATCTGCGATCAGCCGCGCGGCATCGTGCTGGTCACCGGCCCGACCGGCTCGGGCAAGTCGACCACGCTGGCGGCGATGATAGACCACGTCAACGACACGATGTGCGGCCACATCCTCACCATCGAGGATCCGATCGAATTCGTACACAAGAGCAAGAAGTGTTTGATCAACCAGCGCGAGGTGGGGCCGCATACCCACGGCTTCTCGGAAGCGTTGCGGTCGGCGCTACGCGAGGATCCGGACATCATCCTGGTAGGCGAATTGCGCGATCTGGAAACCATACGCCTGGCCTTGACCGGTGCGGAGACCGGCCACCTGGTCTTCGCCACGCTGCATACCTCGTCGGCGGCCAAGACCGTCGATCGTATCGTCGATGTATTTCCAGCGGCGGAAAAGGACATGGTGCGCTCGATGCTGTCCGAGTCGCTGCGCGCGGTGATTTCGCAGACGCTGTTGAAACGCAAGGATGGGGCCGGGCGCGTGGCTGCGCACGAAATCATGATTGGCACCCCGGCGATCCGGAACCTGATCCGAGAGAACAAGGTCGCACAGATGTATTCCTCGATCCAGACTGGCCTGTCCATCGGTATGCAGACCCTGGATCAGGCCTTGACGGAGCTGGTGAAGCGCAATGTAATCTCTTCCGCGGATGCGCGCTCCGTGGCGATGAACAAGGATATCTTTCCCCTATGAACGAATACCAGAAGCGCATCTTCGAATGGCTGCGCTTCATGGTGGCGCGCAAGGCTTCCGATCTGTTCATCACGGCGGGTTATCCCGCCGCCATCAAGCTGGACGGCAAGGTCGCGCCCATTACCAAACAAAGCCTCACGCCCATGGAGACCGAAGAGTTCGGGCGGGCGGTCATGACACAGAAGCAGCAGGCAGATTTTCTCGCCACCAAGGAGGCCAATTTCGCCATCCACGACCCGGAGATCGGCCGTTTTCGGGTCAGCGCCTTCGTCCAGCAGGGGCGCGTCGGCCTGGTGTTTCGTCTCATCAACACCGTCATTCCGAAGCTGGAAACCCTGCATCTTCCGCCCATCCTGCGCGATATCGCCATGATGCCTCGCGGCCTGGTGCTGCTCGCCGGCTCCACCGGATCGGGGAAATCCACCACATTGGCGGCCATGATCGGCTATCGCAGCGCGCTCGCCAGCGAGCACATCATCACGGTGGAAGATCCCATCGAGTTTGTGCATCAGCACGGCAAATGCATCATCACCCAGCGCGAAGTGGGCAGCGATACCGATTCCTGGACCGTGGCCCTGAAAAACACCCTGAGGCAAGCGCCGGACGTGATAATGATCGGCGAGATCCGTGACCGGGAAACCATGGAACACGCCATGTCCTACGCGGAGACCGGCCATCTCTGCCTGTCCACGGTACATGCCAACAACGCCAGCCAGACCCTGGACCGAATATTGAGTTTCTTTCCGCGCGAACGCCGCGATCAGATGTTGCTCGATCTGTCGCTCAACCTGCGCGCCATCGTCTCGCAGCGCCTGGTGCCGCGCAGCGATGGCAAGGGCCGCATACCGGCGGCGGAAGTCATGCTGAACTCGCCGCTGATCTCCGACCTGATCATGAAGGGGCGCCAGGATGAGGTTCGCGACATCATGATGCGCTCGCGCGATCTGGGCATGCTGACCTTCGACCAGTCGCTCTACGACTTGTACATAGTCGGCATCATCAGCGCCGAGAACGCCCTGCGCAACGCGGATTCCTTCAACGACCTGCGCCTTAAACTCAAGTTGCACGCCCAGGAGGAGCGCGGCGAGGCCCCCCTGTCAGGACTGGATCACCTGGATATCGTGTAGTGCTGCGCTTTCACAGGGCGTGTTCCAGGAAGGCGCGCTCGTAGTCGATTAGATCCTGTTCGTGGCCATCAAAGAAATGGTTGGTCCTGGGGGCTGCGACCTGCGTGAACGCCCCTTTCAACTTGGCTCGTCGCGCACGGGCTTCCAATACATCGGGCAGATCGTTCTCGCCGTACAGATCCAGGATCGGAAATTTCAAGCGGCCAGAACCCAGCTTGCCTGGCGCGCCGATGGCCATCCAGGCCAGAATCGGCGCTTCTGGGTTCAGTTCCAGATAGCGCTCGACCATGCTGCAACCCAGGCTGTGCGAGTCCAGGACGATCTTTTTGTAGCCATGTGCTTGCAGGAAAGCCACGCCCTGGGCGATGCGTGACGCCGCCTCGGCGAAAGTGGGTGGGTAATCCTCACTTCCGGCATCGGCTTCCAGGACCGGCATTTGCAGCGACAAGGTCGTATAGCCCATCTCGGGCAGGCGTTGCCGCAGGGTGCCAATCAAATTCCAGTCTGGATGCACGCCCCGTCCATGAACGATGAGGATGGCCGCATGAGCCTGCTGCGCCTCGGTGTAGAGCCCCAGGAACTTGTGCCCGTTTTCCTGTTGCAACCAGACCGGGTCGCCGACCAGGACGGCCGGAGTCACTTCATCGGCCCAGCGTTGCTCGCGGGCATAGTCGGAGGCGCAGGCGGGCAAGGCAAGCAGCAGGGTCAGCAGCAGGGTGGTCAGGCGCATGGGGGCTCACAGTGGGTTGAGCGACGATTATCCGTCATAGCGACCGGCTGCGGACCATAGGCTGTTCGTACTCCGGCTCACTGGCCAGTTTTTTTAGTATGAAATTCCATTCGTCCGGGTCCACCGGCGTGATCGACAGGCGGTTCACACGTGCCAGGATTCGCAGGGTGAACAACTCCGGACAGGCGCGCAGCTCGCTTAGGGACATCAGGCGGGTGTGCTTCACGTATTTCACCTCGACATTGAACCAGCGCGGGTTCTCACGCGTGGCCTTGGGGTCGAAATAGTCGC
>CAISDD010000563.1 GCA_903883985.1 uncultured Pseudomonadota bacterium
AGAGGTGTAGGGTGGGCAAACGTTTTTTTGTTTGCCCACCAATTTCACCGTTGCGAGTCCGCGTGGGCAAACGATAAGGCCGTTTGCCCACCCTACCTGGCTCTCCCAGCAATTCCGCTGGGGGTCTGAACGGTTACCAGGACCGGGCTTGCCCAACAAACGGTTCAGATCGTGGCTCGCTTCGCTCGCACGATTTAACCTTATTCGTTAGGCATCAAGCCGGTGTGCGAATCAGTCTTCGTATCCGCCATACCGGTTTCACGGAAATGACGTGCAAGCAACTAATATCGATTTGGCATTAAAAATTTAAGAGCCCACTTTCCGGCAGAAGCAATAGACGAATTTTTGCTCGTTTCCACTGGGTGTATGATGTGATTCCTTTTCATGACCGAGCAGGACAAAAGCCTCCCCAAACTCCGCATGAAGTTCGTTTGCGTTGTAGCGCATTACCGGCAGCCCACTACATTTGGCAGGACCATCCTCTGCAAAGGTTGCGATGATGACAAGCCCGCCTGGTTTAACCGCGCGAAGCACTGCCCGCACATATTGATGGCGCTCGTCTGGCGTCGTTAGAAAATGAAATACAGCCCGGTCATGCCACACATCGTATGTGTGAAAATCGAGTTCGATTTCAAGGATATTGGCTTCCAGCCACCGCACTTCCGAGGCGCGGGCACCAAGCCTGGACTTGGCTGAGGCGAGCGCTTCACCGGAAAGATCGAGGACCGTGATGTTTTTATACCCGGTGACCAGGAGATCATCCACCAGCGTCGATGCACCGCCACCGACATCAATAATTGAGGGCGTAGGCGGCTTGCCCGCATCTAGAATCAATTTTACAGAGCGCTCCGCATGCGATTGAAACCAACTGACCTCATTCGCAGCTTTGGTCGAGTAAACACGTTCCCAATGATCTTTAAATTGCACTAAAACCTCCCCGCAACTGATTAACCGGGGTTTAACGGCCGGCCACCCAAAAACCTCTCAACCTTCCGAAGTATACAACGTAATCCATAAGTAAGCTGTCGAAACCAATTTAGCTTAACACCGGGCTCCCTCACCCCGCCCTCTCCCGAAGGGAGAGGGTTCCACCCCCTTCCCCCTCCGGGGGAAGGGCCGGGGATGAGGGCCTGCGCCGGCAGCTTAATGAAGGCAAGTTACGCGACATTACTTAGTAACTGCTCAGGTCGATGCAATAGTCTAAAAACAACCACGGCAATCCCCTCCCCTTCAAGGGGAAGGTTAGGGTAGGGATGGGGTAAACAGTTACGTTCGGCAAAGCATCCTTGCCGGTGAATATGGCGGGATGCGCATTTTTCAGTTGGAGCAAAATTACTTCGTTGGGGCCGGCGCGGTCTGGCCCGGTACTTGCCAGAACTTGGCACTGGCATTGGGATCGAGTGGGTTGTAGAGATACGACTGGGCGCCGGCAGCTAGCTTGTCTGGAACCGGAAGCCCGGGTATGGCAAACGCCCGCAGTGCGTTCTGGTCGAGGGAGTTGAAGACGGACGCGCTAGAGCCGGTAGTGCGCGGTGCGTTGCCGGCGGGCGGCGGAGATGTGGGGTTCAGGAGACCCTTCCAAAGATCGCCGTAGGAGGCGGGATTGAACATCGCGCCCAGCCAGCCCATGTAAGCGTTGGGGTTTACCGGTGTAATCATGGCCCGCAACGTCCGCGGGTCGAGCGGCGACAACATCCATTTCGTGTAAACATTAGGGTTCAATGGCTGGAGCAACAAGTTCATCGTCTTGGGATCCGCTGGCGCGATCGCCCAGCGCATCAACTTGCCAGGATCGCTGAACTGAGCGAGCACGGCGTTGTAGAAATTGGGGTCCATCGTCGCCGCGAGCCACTTCATGTAGGTGTTTGGATCCGTCACCAGAGGCATCCAGGCGGAATAGGCACCCGGATGCATCATGCTGTTGAGCATCGTCTCCCAAGTGCCGGGATCCAGGCTCTGCATGCCAAAGCCGGTGTAGAAACTGGGCTCCGAAGCGGCGTTCACTAACGCTAGAAACTTCTTTGGATCCTTAAAATACTCGGGATTCTGGGTGAAGTCCCACATCGTCGCGGCGATAGCTTCTGGAGTTTTGGGCATTTCAGCAGGTTGCGTGTCGGCAGCAATGACCGGCGCGGAAACAGCGAAGGACAGCATTGCAGCCAGCGATAAATATTTGATTTTCATGGTTTTTATCCGTTCGTAGGTTTTGAAAAATGATTTCCAGGCTACCCAAGCTTGGGAGGTACGTAAAGCCAGGCAACCTTGCTTGGCAGTAGACTTTAATAGAAGGAATGCCGGACCGAAATTCATGAAAACGAGTATTTAGACTACCAGTATTCCGATAAGTAACCTGTCATAACCAATTTGGCTTACCACCGGGCCCCTCACCCTGCCCTCTCCCGAAGGGAGAGGGTTCCACCCCCTTCCCCCTCCGGGGGAAGGGCCGGGGATGAGGGCCTGCGCCGGCAGCTTAATGAAGGCAAGTTACGCGATATTACTTAACATCCGGCGGAAGGCGCGAAAAACCGCTTTTCCGCCCTACCTTGCTACCTTGCTCAGGCAAAAAATCGGGATTTTTGGAGTCGAACGGTCGAACCCAGGAGACCCATTCCTGCCCTTGTCAGACTTTTCTCTTGTGATCTACCTTGATCGCAAGAAACTTCTTTATAGTGTGACTCGTACATCTGTTCGCCGCGTATATCCAGGGCTCAATGAAATCAAGCCGATACGGCAGGGCTGTCGCTAAACCATTGGAGACTAACGATGATCAAACTCAACGTGAACGGGACTACACATCAGGCTGATGTTAATCCCGACACGCCGCTACTGTGGGTTCTGCGTGATACCCTTCACTTGACGGGCACGAAGTACGGCTGCGGCATCGCCCAGTGCGGTGCCTGTACCGTGCATCTGGACGGAACACCGGTCCGCTCCTGCATCACCCCGGTATCGTCTGCGGTCGGGCACAAGATCACCACCGTCGAGGGCATCGATGCGGATCGGGTCGGCAAGGCCGTCCAGGAGGCATGGCGCAGGCTGGACGTCGTGCAATGCGGCTACTGCCAGTCCGGCCAGATGATGAGTGCCGTCGTACTCCTGACAGAGAACCGCAAGCCGAGCGACGCCGACATCGACGACGCGATGGCGGGCAATCTCTGCCGCTGCGCCACCTACCAGCGCATCCGGGCAGCCATCCACGAAGCCGCCAGGTCACTCGCCTGATAGGGCGACAACGGGAGAACCATCATGAACGAAACCGTTATCCAGAATTTTAGCCGCCGCCAATTCCTTCAGGGCACGGCGGCTGGACTGACCCTCGGCTTCTGCTTGCCTGGCTTCGCAGCGAACCTGCTAGCCAAGGCCGGCCAAGCCCCGACAATCACCGATTTTGAACCGAACGCCTTCCTTCGCATTGGCACCGACAACAGCGTGATCGTCATCGCCAAGCACCTGGAGATGGGGCAGGGCAGCTACACCGGCCTAGCGACCATTCTCGCCGACGAACTGGATGCCGACTGGTCGCTGGTTCGAGTCGAAAGTGCGCCGGCCGACGCCAGGCGCTACAACAACCTGCTCTGGGGGGCGGCTCAAGGGACGGGCGGCAGCACGGCGATGGCTAATTCCTGGATGCAGATGCGCCAGGCCGGCGCCACCGGTCGGGCGATGCTGGTGGCCGCTGCGGCTAAGCACTGGAAGGTCGATACCGGCGGCATCACGGTTCGAGACGGCGTGGTCGCGCATGCAGCTAGCGGCCACAAGGCCACGTTCGGCGAACTGGCGCTGGCCGCTGCCCAGGAGTCCGTTCCGGCCGAGGTCCAACTGAAGGAACCGAAGGAATTCCGTCTCATCGGCAAGCGGGCCCCACGCAAGGACAGCGCTGCCAAGACCGATGGCTCGGCCATTTATACCCAGGATGTCTTCCTGCCGGACATGCTGGTCGCGGTCGTCGCCCATCCGCCACTGTTCGGGGCCAAAGTCAGGTCGTTCGACGCACGACGCGCACGGTCGGTCAAGGGTGTGGTTGATGTGGTTCAAATTCCGCAAGGTGTGGCGGTGCTGGCCCACGATACCTGGAGTGCCAAGAAAGGGCGCGACGCCCTGTCCGTGGAATGGGACGAAAGCGGTGCCTTCAAGCTGGGCAGCAGCGAGATACTGGCGCGATACCGCGAACTAGCGAAGACGGAAGGCGCCATTGCCAAGGTAGAAGGCGATACGGCCCAGGCTTTTGCCGGCGCGGCCCGGACTTTGTATGCCGAGTACGAATTCCCCTACCTCGCCCATGCCCCGATGGAGCCGCTTAACTGTGTCATCCGGCTCGGCACAGACGGCTGTGAAGTCTGGAACGGCGAGCAGATGAATACCGGCGATCAGTACGCCCTGGCCGGCCTGTTCGGCTTCAAGCCAGAGCAGGTCAAGATCAACATGCTCTACGCCGGCGGCAGCTTCGGACGTCGCGCCGGCAAGGATTCGGACTACGTGCTGGAGGCGGCCCATATTGTAAAGGCGATCAAGGGCCGTGCACCGGTCAAGCTGGTCTGGTTGCGCGAGGACGACATGCGCGCCGGCTACTACCGGCCGCTCTTTTTCCATACGCTGGAGGCGGCGCTGGACGGTCATGGCGCGTTGTTGGGCTGGCATCACCGACTTGTCGGCCAGTCCATCATGGCCGGCTCGGCTTTCGCCAAGGCCATGGTCAAGGATGGCATCGATGCGACTTCGATCGAGGGCGCAGTCAATCTGCCCTACACCATCCCGAACTTCAAGGTCGATTTGCACACGCCGGTCGATATCGGTGTACCGGTGCTGTGGTGGCGTTCCGTCGGCTCCTCGCACACCGCGTTCTCGACCGAAACCTTCCTGGACGAAGTCGCCGCGTCTTTGGGCAAGGACCCGGTCGCGCTGAGGCTGGAACTGCTCAAGGACCATCCGCGCCATGCCGGCGTGCTTCAACTGGCGGCCGAGAAGGCCGGCTGGGGCCAGCCGCTCAAGGCGGAGCCCGGCGTTCGGCGCGGACGTGGCGTGGCGCTGCACGAATCGTTCAACAGCTACGTTGCCGAAGTGGCCGAAGTAACGGTTGCGAAGGATGGTTCGGTCAAGGTCGACCGGGTCGTCTGCGCTGTCGACTGCGGCACGGCGATCAACCCGGACAATATCCGCTCCCAGCTCGAAGGCGCGGTCGGTTTCGCGCTGACGGCGTCACTCTACGGCGAGATCACGCTCGAAGGCGGCCGGGTGAAGCAAGGTAATTACGACGGCTATCCGCTATTGCGTATCAACGAGATGCCCAAGGTCGAAGTGCACATCGTGGAGTCGGCCAACGCGCCGACCGGGATCGGCGAACCTGGGGTGCCGCCCCTGGCGCCGGCGGTCGCCAACGCTATCGCCGCAGCCACTGGCAAGCGTCTGCGCAGGCTGCCCTTTGATACCACCGAACTGGCGGTCTGAGTGGACAGTCTCGACGCCCAGGTGCTCGACGCTGCCCTCGAGTGGGGCGAGGCGGGACATCGCTTCTCGCTCATCACCGTGGCTCGGACCTGGGGCTCCGCGCCGCGTCCGCCGGGCGCCTGGATGCTCCTGCGCGACGACGGCCAGATGCGGGGATCGGTCTCGGGTGGCTGCGTCGAGGACGACTTGATCCGGCGCGCGGCATCTGGCGAGTTCGCAGGCGAGTCGCCCATGCTACTGCACTACGGGGTGACGGTTGACGAGACACGACGCTTCGGTCTGCCCTGCGGCGGCAGCTTGGAACTGTTGCTCGAACCGAAGCCGGATATTGAACTGCTCGAACAGCTCGCGCAGCGCACCGCCAGCGGTCAACTGGTGCGGCGCCGGATATCCCTAGCCGAATCAACGGTCGATATTGAAGGTGGCCATGTAGGCGACCCTCTGCAATGGGACGGCGAAACCCTGGTCACCCTGCACGGTCCGGCTTGGCGCCTGCTGATCATCGGTGCCGGGCAGATATCCCATTACCTCGCGACCATGGCCCAGGCGCTAGGCTACCGCGTCCATGTCTGCGACCCTCGCAGCGAATATGCCGCAGGCTGGGACGTGCCAGGCGCGGAGCGCATCACGCTACCGCCGGACGACGCCGTGGCCGGGTGGATGCCCGATCCGTGCAGTGCCGTGGTCGCGCTGACCCACGATCCTAAGCTCGACGACCTGGCCCTGCTCGAAGCCCTCAAATCGCCGGCCTTCTATGTTGGCGCGCTGGGCTCGCATGCCAACAACCGCAAGCGGCGTGAGCGTCTGTTGCAGTATTTCAACCTGTCCCAGGCCGAGATCGATCGCTTGCACGGTCCGGTCGGCCTCGCCATCGGTAGCCGCACGCCACCCGAGATCGCGGTTTCCATCCTGGCCGAGATGACGGCGGTGAAGAACGGGGTGACGGATACCGTTGCCGAGCCATCCTTCGATCCTCTAGCCTGCCGGAGCGAATGAGCGGCATCGCCGGTATCCTGCTTGCAGCGGGCAGCAGCCGTCGCTTCGGTGCTGATAAGCGGCTGATGACGCTAGCCGATGGTGTACCCATGGTGCTGGCCTCAGCACGCAAGCTGGCCAACGTCTGTCCGAACACGCGGGTCATCCTACGCGCTGATGACGCGATGGTTGGAAAATTGCTGGCGAAGGCTGGCTTGGAAACCGTTGTATGCGAAGCGGCAGACCTGGGTTTGGGCCACAGCCTGTCCTGCGGTGTTCGGTCAATGTCGGATGCAACAGGCTGGCTGATCGCATTGGCAGATATGCCATACATCCAGACCGACAGTTATCGCTGCGTCCTTCAGACCTTACAACGTGGCGCCCGCCTAGCACGCCCTATCCATGCAGGACGTCCGGGCCATCCGGTCGGATTCGACTCGACCTGCTTCGAGGAACTGGTTGCGCTTACAGGAGACCGAGGCGGCCAGACCGTGTTAGACAAAACCCCCTCCGCAGTTGAGTTCTGCTCGGTCGACGATCCGGGTGTGCTAAAGGATGTCGACAGGCCGTCCTGAAACAGGCTCGCCCGTTTCCCTCACCCCCGGTGGTAAGCCAAATTCAGATTTCCTGATCCAGACCGGGATTTAGGCGGTAAATTCCGGAATGCGCTTGGCTCTCTTTTCGGGAATTGGGTCTTTAAGTAATGTCGCGTAACTGATTTTGCCTTCATTAAGCTGCTGGCGCAGGCCCTCATCCCCGGCCCTTCCCCCGGAGGGGGAAGGGGGTGGAACCCTCTCCCTTCGGGAGAGGGCAGGGTGAGGGAGACCGGTGGCAAACCAAATCTGTTTCGCGGCCCTACTTA
>CAISDD010000564.1 GCA_903883985.1 uncultured Pseudomonadota bacterium
GCGCACGTCACGCCACGCTTCGGATTGGTAGAACGTCCGCTCGGTATCGAAGCCACGACGTGCGCGACCGTAGTCACGATGCACTGCGGCCCGATGCTGATCGCAGAAGCCGGGCGTGGTGACCAGCGCCGGGCAACCCGGGTGACGACAGGGGGTGGGCGCACGGACGGGCATCGTTCGATCTTCATTCAGGAAAGCCGCGCCATTACGCGGAAATCAGCTTGGCTTCACTCTGGAACAGCGTCTTCATACAGACACCATCAACCAGCACGAAGGAGCAAGCCATGAACGACTCGATCCGCCTCACCGACACGCAAACCAACGTCCTCACCCAGGCCGTCTACCGGCCCGATGGCAACATCGAACCCCTGCCCGCCACACTCAAGGGTGGCGCAAAGACCAAAGTGATCGAAGGACTGGCATCGCGCGGCCTGATCGTCGAGCACGACGGCAGGCAGGTTCTCACCGATGCCGGTTACGCCGCCGTGGGCCGCACCCGCCCGGCACCTGAACCGGAGACCGAAGCCGAGACACCTGCCGTCGCATCGGAACCCCAGCGTCGTACCCGCGACAACAGCAAGCAGGCGCAAGTGGTCGCGATGCTCAAGCGCCCCGAGGGTGCCACGATCGCGCAGATCTGCGCGGCCACGGGCTGGCAACAGCACACGGTGCGCGGCACCTTCGCCGGCGCGTTCAAGAAGAAACTCGGTCTGGCCATCACCTCGGAAAAACCCGAGGGTGGTGAGCGTGTGTACCGGATATCGTGATCGGAGGCCCGCCATGCTGAACCTCATCACCATCCTGGAAAACCTCAAGGCACAACCGCGCCGGCTCACCGACGAGGAGAACCTCTATCTCGAGCAACTCGGCGACGAGGTGCGCCGGGCGGAAGGCGATGCCGCCCGCTGGCGCATCCTCGAACGCGAGGGATTGAGCCGTCTCGACGGATTCAAGTTCAGCGAGGACGTCATCGAGAAACTCACCGCCGTGCGCCGCGCGGCGATGAACTGAATAGCTTGGCTTCTCAATCAAACAGCGCGTTCATGCAGATGTCGAAACGATCAACCCGAAGGAATAACGAGATGACCACCAACCAGATCCCTGCCACCAACAACGACGCCTGGGGCTTTTTTGGCACGATGAACGAACACGCCGAAGCCGCCTGGCCCCTTGCGATGAACGCGGTGGCGGATGCCACGGGCCAGTCGCTGGAAACGGTCCGGATCTTTATGGATAGCCGCCACGGACGCCACTTTGCCGACAGCGTCCTCAACCAGATGTACCAGGGCGCGAGCATCGAGGAAGCGGTTGCCGCCGCCACCCAACAGTGGATGGGGTGGACGATCGGTCGCACCACCAGCAAGGACTACGGCATCCCGCGTGGACTGCCTTATCTCACCGGGTTTGTGATTCACTGCGAAATCGCCGAGGAGGCGCTCGCTGCCTGACCGAGTGCCGCATCGAAGGCCGCCCCGTCCGAGACGCGGGTGGCCTGCTTGCCGGTCCACGCCTGCCAGCGCCGCACGATCACGTCGACGTACCTCGGATCGAGTTCGATCAGTCGGGCACGCCGGCCTGATTTCTCGCAGGCGATCAGGGTGGAGCCCGAGCCGCCGAACGGATCGAGCACGATGTCCCGGCTCTTGCTGCTGTTCCGCACCGCCCGCTCCACCAGTTCCACCGGCTTCATGGTCGGATGCAGATCGTTCTTCTGCGGTTTTTTTATCTGCCAGACGTCCCCCTGGTCGCGGGCGCCACACCAGAAGTGGTCGGTGCCCTCGCGCCAGCCATACAGGATCGGCTCGTACTGGCGCTGGTAGTCGGCGCGTCCCAGGGTGAAAGTGTTCTTGGCCCAGATGATGAAGGTCGACCTGCGACCGCCGGCAGTGCGGAAAGCCGACTGCAGGGTGTCGAGCTCGCTTGAGCTCATGGCGATGTAGACCGCGCCCTTGGTCACCGACAGAATGTTCTGGCAGGCTGCTACCAGGAAGGCGCCGAAGCCCTCGCCCAGGTTGTCGTTCAGGATCGGCCGATTCTTGCCGCGCATCTTGTCCTTGGCGGTGTTGGCATAGTTCACGTTGTAGGGCGGATCGGTGAAGGTCATGTCCACCAGTTCGTCGCCCAGCAGCGTCGTGTAGTCATCGGCTTTGGTGGCATCACCGCAGAGCAGCCGATGCTCACCCAGCAGCCAGACATCGCC
>CAISDD010000565.1 GCA_903883985.1 uncultured Pseudomonadota bacterium
GATCTGCGGGATCTCGCGCCCCGCCCCCCACAAGATGGTCGAGCGCCCGAAGGGCTGGCAGCAGCGCCCGGCGATCTTCCTGGTCTGGGGAACCGGGTACAGCATCGAGTACTTGTATTGGGTCTTGTCCATCAGGATTTGCGGGTAGTAGCCGCACAGGCCGTCGCTGCCGTAGGCCGACCAGTTGGTGAGCATCCGGTGCAACCTGGCCGACACCCGCTGCACCATCAGCGAGGAGCCTTGCACGCCGCCGATCCAGGTCTGGATGCTCCCACCCAGCGGGTAGAGGGAGCCGTTGCAGCCCGCGCACCAGAACATTTCCGAACGGCCAAATCCTGCGGTCGAGGATACGCAATCCGCGGAGCACGCCCCCTGCGCCACCACGCCGCCGAAGATGAAGGCATCCGGGTTGAGGATGCCTTCCAGTTCATCGTCACCGTAGGACGGGTCGATCTCCGACATATAGGCGATGTCGAAGCCCTGGCGCTCTGTGCAATGGGAGTCCACCAGCACACCCAGGAGCGTCATGAGCGGATTCACGTACCAGTGCACATGCCGAAACGCTCCCCGTGTCGAGCGAATACCGGAACTGTGGCTGTCGATCTGGCCGAACTGCATGGAGTTCACCCCGGCGTCGATCTTCACGCCCCCCAGGCCGACGAAGCAGTATGGCGTCTTGGTGACGTCCGCCATGCGCGCCGCCTCCCAGAAGGAAATCGTCGTGCCGATGGTGGGCGGATTGCCGCAGGCGCAAAGCTTTGTATCCGGATTGGCGGTGTCTTCCTGGCTCTGGGAAATCAGCGCCACATCACCGAAGACCTTGATCGGGAAGGCGCACGACCAGCACACATCGGTCACGTAGTTCGGAAACTTGCCGTAGCAGGTGGGATCGGCCTGCGCCTTCGCGGCGCTCCAGGCCACCACGAACCCTGCCAACAAGGCCAGGCCGTTTGCCAGCCACCCGGCGCGTTCAGATTGCCAGTTCTTCAATGGCCAACACCTTCCCTTGTTGCCGGACCACGGCAGGCACCTGCCGGATGCCGAACCGGCCGGTGATGAACCCGGCCTGGTCGTAGAACACCTGCCGCTTCCAGGTGCGCGTCAAATCCAGCCAACTGCCCCCAACCAGGATGACCTTAGCCCTGGGTTCCCGGCCAACGAACGCGCTGGCATAGCGCACCTGGCGCTTGTCCCGTGCGTCGATGAACAACAACGGCTTGGTCAGCGAGATGTACGCCAGCGGATTGACGACCATCCCGGCCGGCGTGATGACGTTGCCCAGGTGGTCCTTGATGGTCTCCGGAACCCGCACGGACGGATCGAATGTCCATTTCCGGGACTGCCGAGCCTTGGTGATTCCGGGAACCGGCTTCGGGTTCTCGATGGTGGCCAGCGACCGGCGCCTGGCTTCCTGCTCAAGCTGCTTCAGCTTGCCGGCCTTCTCCATCGCCTTCAGCTTGGCCATCAGCACGTCGAGCAGGTCCAGCTCGGCGATCTCCCAGGTATTGCCGTACACGCCCAGATACCCGGCACTGACCGGCATGGCGAGAGACAAGCCCAGGATCAGCGCCCAGCGTCGAGCCACGCGGAAATCCTCTCGGCGGAGGCAGCGCCGGGCAGCATCCGGCCATCCCGCGCGATCAGCGTGGGCGTGCCATTGATCCCCAACCGCTCCGCCAGCGCCACATTAGCTGCGATCGGGTTCTCGCAGTCACCCTTCCCTGCCACCTTCCCGCCAGCCAGGGCATCACGCCAGGCCTGCGCGCGATCCTTCGCACACCAGATCGCAGTGGACTTGACCACCGAGTTCGGATGCAGCGATTGGATGGGGAACGGGAAGAGATAGAGGGTCGCGTTATCCAGCTTGGCTAGTTCCGCTTCCGCCTTCTTGCAGAATGGGCAGTCCGGATCGGAGAACACCGCCAGGACACGCTCTCCCTTGCCGTTCACGAACTTGATACTGTTTTCCAGGGGCAGGACCGACCAATCGACCTTGGCCAGCGATTCCTTCCGTTCGGCGGTGAGGTCACGCTGGCTCTGCATGTCATAGAGGTGGCCGAAGAGGAAGTAGCGCCCCTCGGCATCGCTGAACGCCACATTGCGCCCCATGACCACCTCGTAGATGCCCGGCAGCGGCGACGGCAGCACCTGGTCGATGCGCGTGGCCGGGTAACGC
>CAISDD010000566.1 GCA_903883985.1 uncultured Pseudomonadota bacterium
TACCCGCCCGGATGCGGTGCAATTCCTCCTCGATAGCTGGACGCATCTGCGCCAGCACGACGGCTTTCAAGGCAACGAGACTACGGGGCGCTGGAGCGCCATGGGATGCGTTCCCACGCTGGAGCGTGGGAACGATAAAATAGACCTCGTGGGGGACGCGAAGGCCGATGCGGTCTTGCCTGGAAGTGGCCGTTTCCATCCTCTTCACCTTGGGACTCACGGGCGGCCAGTGCATTCGTGCCGCAAAGGTGTCGCCATGGTAATTCGTCGACCAAGCCAGGCTTCCCGATCACACAGCGCATTCATGAGGGTGACTTCAACCTGGTTTCCTCGGTTTCCCGGAACGTCCAGTAGGAATTGAGGAAATAGTTCACCAGGGTGGCAGGAAGGATGCCGACGAACTGGGGAATCTGGGGGGGCATGGTCGGGAATGCACTGGAGAAAGCCACGAATGTGGCATAACTCACGCCCAGGGAGAGCAGGGATACGGCGTTGAATTTCAGTCCCTTGATGTGCATCCGATCACGGGTCTCGCGCTCGCGGAAGGTCCAGAAATTGTTGAGCAGGAAATTGGTCACGATCGATATTTCGATGGCGATCGGCGAGGCGAGAAACTTGTTCAGCCCCATCCCCAGCAGCAAGGTGAAGAAGCCCAGGTTCACGATTACGCCGGCCGCGCCCACGATGGCGAACTTGATGAAGGTCTGGGAGCTTTGCAGGCGTATCCACCAGGCGTTCTCGACGAACTCGATGATGTCGGACAGGCCCAGCTTGGACTCTCCCTGGGTGCGATCGATGAAATCGACCGGTACCTCGACCACGCGGGCGCCATCGGTGACGGCGGCATGCAGCAGCGCCACCTGGAAGGCATAGCCCTGGATGCGCAATCGCGAGAAGTCGATGTCGCGCAGCACGCAAGTGCGGATGGCGCGAAAGCCTGCTGTGCAGTCCCGTACCCGGTAGATTCCTGCCAGGTATCGGGCGACGATGTTGCCGCCCAGGGAATTGAGGCGGCGCAGAAAACTCCAGTTTTTCGGAATGGAGCCGCCCGCGACGTAGCGGCTGCCGATGACGAAATCCGCGCCGGCATCGATCTCGGCCAGGAGGCGCGGCACATCTTCGGGTTTGTGCGAGAAGTCCGCATCCATCTCGAACACGACTTCCGCCGCCATGGCTTCGATGGCGTAGGTCATGCCGCGAATATAGGCCGTACCCAGGCCCGCCTTCTGGCCTTCGATAAGCCGCAATTCCGGATGCCCCGGAAGTAGTTCACGTACCGCCTCTGCCGTGCCGTCGGGCGAGTGGTCATCGACCACCAGGACGTTCATGTCGTGGCGCAGCGACGCAAACTGGAGGCGCAGGGCTTCGATCAGTCTGACGATATTGCCGCGTTCGTTATAGGTCGGAACGATGATGACGACTTTCAACCTTGATTCCTCAGTTGAACACGCCCGAGTGTGCGTCTGGCGAGTTGTCTGGCAAGCGGAGTCGTTGGCGGCTCGCCATGCGTGCAATCGGGTGCGTAGCGTTTACCCAAAGGGTGAGCGTGAGCGAAGGCACAATCCTCAATGATCAAGGGGCCTCACGGGGGAAGATGAGCGGTCAACTGAGGAATCAAGGTTCATGCCAGTTCCTCGATGTCGAAGATGCGGCGGTGTTCGCGGATGGCATAGCGGTCGGTCATGCCGGCGATATAGTCGGCGACCGCGCGAAACGGTTCATGGTCGGCGCGGGCGCGGTATTCCGGCGGCATCAATCGCGGCTCTTCGCTGAAAGCCTGGAACAAGCCGCGCAGGAGACGCTGCGCCTTCGCACTCATGCGCATGACCTTGTAGTGGCGATACAAATTCTGGAACAGGAAGCGCTTCAATTCGCGGTGCTGTTCCAGCACTTCAGGGCTGAACGCGGCGAGTACCGGACAGGCGCGGACTTCATCCAGGCTTTGAGGGCGGTGCTGGGAGATATTGTGGCGGGTCGCTTCCAGCAGATCGACGACCAGGGCGTTGATCATGCGGCGTATGGTCTCGTGGATCAGGCGGCGGTCGTTGAGCTTCGGGTAGAGTCCGCGCACGGTGGCAAGATGGCGCGCGAAGATTTCCACCTGTTCCAGTTGCTCGACGCCGATCAGGCCGGAACGCAGGCCGTCGTCAACATCGTGGTTGTTGTAAGCGATCTCGTCGGCCAGGTTGGTGATCTGGGCTTCCAGCGAGGGTTGCCCACCCTCTAAAAAGCGCCGCCCTACCTCGCCTAGCATCTGTGCGTTCCTGGGCGAGCAGTGCTTGAGGATGCCTTCGCGCGCTTCGAAGGTGAGGTTCAGACCTTCGAACTCCGCATACTTCTGTTCCAGTTCGTCCACCACCCGCAGCGATTGCAGGTTGTGCTCGAAGCCTCCGTGTTCCTTCATGCAGTCGTTCAACACGTCCTGGCCGACATGGCCGAAGGGGGTATGGCCGAGGTCGTGTGCCAGCGCCAGGGTTTCCGTGAGGTCTTCGTCCAGGGCCAGCAAGCGCGCGCACGTGCGGCCGATCTGGGCGACTTCCAGGCTGTGGGTCAGGCGGGTACGGAACAAGTCGCCCTCGTGATTCACGAACACCTGGGTCTTGTATTCCAGGCGGCGAAAGGCAGTGGAATGGACGATGCGGTCGCGGTCGCGCTGATATTCGGAACGGGGCGCCGCTGCGGGTTCCGGGTGGAGTCGTCCGCGCGTCTGGGAGGAATGGGCGGCGTATTTTGCCAAATGCGTAGCCAACTGCGGTGAAAACTGCGGGGTTGGATCGGTCATGGCATACGCTTCAGATGGAGGGTGGGAGCTTAAGGCCGGGTCAGGCTGCGGTCGATGTCACGGGCGAAATGGGCCACGTCGTCGTCAGGGGCTTTTGTCTGATGACATCACTGAAATACGCAACCAAGTCCAGAACCTCCCGGCAAATGCCGGCAGCGCCGGAAATTCCCCCTTTTCGCCCCATGTCGGACGATCCACCGATGCCGGGCGGATCGAGTGTAAGATCGAACAGGAGGACATGTTCGCGGCAGTTGCTGATATCCTGCA
>CAISDD010000567.1 GCA_903883985.1 uncultured Pseudomonadota bacterium
ACAGATTTTGGCCGAATGAACTCTATCTTTTCCAGCCACCTCCCTTCATGATTCGAGTCAATTAATACGCGGAGGCTTAGGTTAGATGAGACTGGCGCTTAATTTTCAGGCTCCGGCAATCGAGGAGGCATTGCGGCGCCATGCACCGGGGCTCGAACTGGTAAAGGTGGCCGCAACAGGCGCGCCGGTCGGGCCGGTCGATGCTCTGCTGACGCCCCTTTTAGGAACCCAATCCCTAACTCACCTGCTGCCCGCATGCCAAGGGCTGAAGTGGGTGCATATCTTCGGTACCGGCGCGGATACTTTCCCCTTCGATCTGGCCGCCGAACTTCAGGTCAGCTGCTCCCGCGGCGCATCGGCCGTTGGCATCGCAGAATGGGTGCTGGCTATGATGCTTTGTTTCGAAAAGCGCCTGCCCAAAACCTGGGTGAGCGCGCCGCCCGCTCAATGGTTCATGGCCGATCTGGGTGGCCTGGAAGGCAAGACCCTGGGCCTGCTCGGCTTTGGCGCGATCGGCCAGACCATAGCCCGTCGCGCGCTGGCCTTCGACATGCAGGTGGTAGCCAAGGTACGGCAGCATCGGCCCAGCTCCATGAAAGGCGTCGAATTCGTAGGCACCCTGGATCAGGTGCTGCGTGAAGCCGACCATCTGGTGTTGGCGCTCCCGGCCACGGCCGAAAGCAGGGGGCTACTCAATTCGGAACGCCTCGCGCTTGCCAAACCCGGTGTGCACCTGGTGAACGTGGCCCGAGCCGGTCTGGTCGACCAGGAGGCCTTGCGGCCCCTGCTGGATCAGGGCCATGTGGCCATGGCATCCCTCGATGTGGTAGATCCCGAGCCGCTGCCCGCCGGACACTGGCTCTATACCCATCCTCGTGTCCATCTAAGTCCTCATGTGTCCTGGAGTGCACCGGGCATGGTGGAGCGCATGCTTGGTGTGTTTCTGCGCAACCTGGAGTCCTTTGGCCATGGGCGGCCTTTGGAGGGACTGGTAGATGCGGCGGCCGGCTATTAGGGACGGAGATACCAAACAGCTATGAACGCCCCCATGCCAGCGCCAGGTCTGCGGCACCCGCGGGAACACCTGAGGTGATCGTCGCCACGGCAGGCCATGTGGACCATGGCAAGACCTCCCTGGTTCAGCAACTGACCGGGGTGAATACCGATCGCCTGGAGGAAGAGCAGCGCCGCGGCATGACCATCGCCCTCGGCTTCGCCTACCGCAAGACGGCAAGCGGCCAGTCCATCGGCTTCATCGACGTCCCGGGGCACCGCCGCTTCATCAACACCATGATCTCCGGCATCCGCGGTGTTGATCTGGGCATGCTGGTGGTGGACGCCAACGAGGGCCTGATGCCCCAGACCCTGGAACACGTGCGGGTCATGGATCTGCTGGGAGTGCGCGACACCCTGGCGGTCATTACCATGACCGACCGTGTGACGCCAGCGGAGGTGCATGCCCTGGATACGACACTGCGTGGCCTGCTACCCGCAGCGCCTGTGTTTCCCGTTTCCAACCTGACCGGCGCCGGTATTGCGGAACTGCAGGCGGAACTGGAAGCCCGCGCCACGGCCAACCAGGCCCGGGCGGTTCGTGGCCATTTCCGCCTCTCGGTGGAC
>CAISDD010000568.1 GCA_903883985.1 uncultured Pseudomonadota bacterium
CCACGGCGATGACTTCGCCTTGATCGGGTTTCTCGGTGGCGGTGTCGGGGATGACGATACCGGAAGCGGTCTTGCGCTCCTCTTCCATGCGTTTGACGACGACGCGATCGTGCAGGGGACGAATCTTCATACTTTCCTCCTTAAGGAATCCATGTTGTACAGGGCCAGAGGAGACGGGCTGCTTAGCACTCACCTCCTGCGAGTGCTAATAATAGGGACTGCAAAGCCCGATTACAAGGGTAGCGAGAGAGAAATTGTGGGATAGGAGTACTCTCACTTAGTCCATCGCCGCAGGCGGAACATCCACCGGCGCCCTTCCCCGGCGGTTCCAGCCTCGTGGGGGCCGGACACGAAATGAACCTTGATTCCCCAGTAGGAGCGGGCTTGCCCGCGATGCAACGGTGGCTTTCGCGGGCAAGCCCGCTCTTACGACACGGTCAACAGCGGCTCTCAGAAGGACAGCACCGTACCGGCTGAAGCGGAAATGGCACGGCTCCTCGCCAAGTCGGGATTCTGTGTGCTAATACCGGCGTAAAATGCTCGGTAACGTAGGTTCAGCCCATAGGCACCGAAGCGGGTTTCATAGTCCATGCCCAGCCGCCAAGACTGCGACAGCGCATAATGCAAGCCGAACTGTGGAAACCAGTCGCCATCCGCGCCTTCCAGCCTGGCCATGGCAGTCACGTGTCCGTATGGATATTCCCCTTCCAGCAGATATTTCGGCTTGAGTCTCAAGGTCAGGGGGCGATAGGCGCTGACCCCTTGAAAGCTTGGGCCCGGCCCCGGTGTGGCGGCCGGTACGCTCAGGTTATTGATCGTCTCGGAGAGGTAGGGTAGCCGATCCCAGTGGATGCTGGCGGCCAGGTCGTTCACCGCCAGGCTGGCCCGTTCGCCATTTTTCCCCAACCAGGTCGCGCCCAGATCCAGACCGTAACCCAGGCCTGTGGACACGCCCATGGATTGCCCTGGGACAAAATCGTTGAGGCCGTTGCGAACAGCGGCCGGATTCAGGTTGGTATTGAACATCTCGCGGTTGCCGTGGAGGGAGCCGGAACTCGCGCCGCTAATCACGACGCCTTGCACCGTCTCCTGTTTCACGCCCTGTCCGCGCAGCAGCGCAGCCGACCAACCCCAAAGCAGGCGAGCGTCATCCGCCATGGGCAGCAAACCCGTATGCCCCATGCGCAGGCCGTCCGCAGAAAAGCCATCGAGACGGTAATTCAGTTCATAGCTGCGGTTTTGCCCGATATATTGCCTGCGCTGGCTCAGGGCATAGGCGTCCACCGTGTCGCGATTGCTGGCCAGCCGCCAGTCCTCACGATAAAAATAGCCCACGTTCCAGCCGCGCTTGCTCGCGCCAAAATCCAGCCTAAGGTCTGCCAACGCGAGATCGGCACCGCTCCGGGTCTGGTAATTCGGCCAAACCTTCGCGTCGAACTGCTTGACCGGCACCATGTCGTTGCCGACGTAAGCGCCCACGCGCATCGCCACGCCTTCGGCCGGCATGTCGGCGGGATTGATTACCTGAAGCACATCCTGGCCCCAGGCGGAGCAGGTCAGCGCAGCCAGCAAGAGCGTGGGCCAGATTGATCCGGACTGATGCATCCTAGTCTCCAGAAAAAAACCGGCAGAAAAGGTGCCGGTCCACATGGGTAGTCGCAAGACTCTACATCAAGGACCGGGAAGCGCCAGCGCTGATGATTACGAAGCCGATATCGCCTTCCAGGAAGCACAATTCAACCCATTGATTCAGAAATAAAACATCCTGGAGCGCCGGCTTCCAGCCGGGTGTATTCAAAGACGCAGGCAAGGATGCCTGCGCTACAGTGTCATAGCCCGCGTAGAATGCCAAACATCCAGCAAGGCGCGAATAACCGCTACCTGAGTCGTGCCATCCATTACGGGGTCGGAGAGACGCGGTGAACTTATTTCCCGCAGTTGACCTCATCGTGGGAGCGGATTACTCGGGTTCACCCGAGTGCTACCTGCGCAGGCTGTGGTTCCTGGGTTCATGAGCATCCTGTCGTGTAGCGTATTGTTTTCGCCTGAAGTGCCCGCCCGCACACTGTCGCGCCCCCCCTCCTTTGCACGGTACATGGCGTCGTCTGCACTCTTGGTCAAGGCGATTTCGTCCGGGCCGTCGTCGGGATAGACCGCCACACCCAGGCTGCACGACATGACCAGATCGCGGCCATCGACTGTGATGGGTTGACGCACTGCCTGGCGTATTTTTTCCGCCAGTCCGAGCGCGTCGTTCGGCGCCAGCAACTCAGGCATCAGGACGACAAATTCGTCGCCGCCAATACGTCCAACGGTATCGGATGCGCGTATCGAATCCTGCAACCGCCATGCGATCTGCTGCAACACGAGGTCACCGGCGGCGTGACCGAAGTTGTCGTTGATGAGTTTGAAGTTGTCCAGGTCGAGAAATATGAGTGCGAAGTTTTCGCCATGCCGCTTGGCACGGACCAGTTCATGGTTCAGTCGGTCGCTGAAGAGGGCTCGGTTGGGCAGGCCAGTCAACGAGTCGTGTTGCGACAGGTGGAGCAATTCCTCGGTCATTTCGGCCGCCAGTCTCTGGGCACGAACCCGGCCGGTCACCATCAGCCAGGCGAGTAACGATACCGACAGGCTCAGACCCGTGCCTGCCACGGCAATCACAGGCGCAGCGTTTCGGCCAAAACGAGTCTCGAATTCCGGCAGTGTGCTTGTGGAAAGCGTCCAGGTATGGCCAGCGGCAACCAGATACTCGTTGGCCGTCATCAAGGCGGGTCGCTGTTGCCTGGTGGAGCCCTCGGCGGAGCGATAAAGAAGTGCTGTGTCGGAAACATCGACGTCATCGAAAATGGCGAGCGCGAGGCCCGGCGACAGCGTGCCATACAGGCTGGCCATGAAGTCGCTCATGCGAAAGGCAATGTAGACCCAACCTGCCAGGTTGGCGCGACGTTGGTCGACGTTGTCGTGCGGCAGGCCTCGGGCAAACAGGGGTAGGTACATGACTAGTCCGGGTGGTGCGCCCACTTCGGTATCAGTCACCAACTTGACCTTGCCGGAGAGCGCTGCCATGCCGGAATCACGCGCCTTCTCCATGGCAAGGTGTCGCACCGGATCTGACCAGGGATCGAATCCCAGGGGTGCGCGGTTGCGCCCTATATAGGGCTCGCGCTGGATGACCGGTGCATAAACCTCGCGTGGACCGACTGGAAGGATTTCGTAATCCACGAAGCCGAGTCGACGCATGGCGACAATATGCCCCTCCTTGCGCCGTGCCGGGACCAGTTCCAAGACGCCGACGGCCTGGATGCCGGAATAGTTGGCACCAAGCTGGATCGTATCGACGTAGTCACTCAGCACTGAACGTTCGAACATGCCGGTGGTGGCCAACAATCCTTGCACGCCGCGGAGTATCTGCTCGTAGGCGGCCATGCGCTGCTCGATTCGGCTCGCCGTTTCCCGCAGGGAGAAATCGAATTGAGCGCGTAATCCCACGCGGGATACCTG
Source organism: uncultured Pseudomonadota bacterium (assembly GCA_903883985.1). Lineage (GTDB taxonomy): Bacteria > Pseudomonadota > Gammaproteobacteria > Burkholderiales > Thiobacillaceae > PFJX01. Next base: position 3,502 of record CAISDD010000568.1, read on the forward strand.
GTGTTCGTGATTCCAGGCTAACCATGTAATGCCCAGCGACACACCCAAGATCAACAAGGGCAGCAGGGGCGTGCGCGCCACCATCCTGGGGACAAGGGCGGTACGCACGACAGCTCTAATAACCGACCATGGCGGCGGCCAGGGCCGGTTGGAAATATTTCTCGAAGATATGGCGCAACGTACCGTCGCTATGCATGCCCTGCACCAGTGCGCGCCACTTCGCCTGCTCATCCAACGACAACGCCTTTTTCGACATGATCAGGCCGTGGGGCACTGCGGGATCGCTGAACTCGATGATTGCGGTGTGCTCGCGTATCTTCTTTTCCTCCAGGGAGGGGTAATCGAAAGGCTCGATGATCATGCCCTGGATGCGGTTCAGCATCAGCGTCTGGTACAAGGGAGCCAGGCCACTTGCCTGGCTGAGCCGGTCCGCAGCCTGGAGTCTGTCGACAAACTGGTTGGCACTTTCGCTGTAGCGAAAACTGCGGATGACACCCAGTTGCAGCTTGTTATTGCCGGAAAAATCGGCCAAGGTATGCACTTCGCTATCCTTGCGTACCAGAAGATAGTACTTGTTGCTGAAGTACCAGGCGAAAGCGGCAAACTTGCTGCGGTCTACATCGCTGATGCCGGAGAGACTGAAATCGAGCGCGCCTGATTCGATCAACTGCCATATGCGGGCTCGTGGCATCATGGTCACGGTAAATTTACAGCCGCTGCGACGGACCAGTTCGTTCACGACATCCTTGTCGATTCCCGTATCCGTGTCGGCGGAATAAAGCAGGCCATGATCGTGCAGGGCCACTGTGAAAACACGAGAGCAACTGGGCGTCGCAGCGTGGGCAACGCCAAGACTGCCGAGCAGCAGCAACAAGGCGTGAAAAATTCGCGTAGCTACTTGGATCATCCGGGAGTTCCGCATGCTGACTTTTGTGCAATGTAGGATAACGAGGACCTGTCGCAGCCTGATAGTCGTGGGCACTGCGAATCCGGGCCTTAACCTAGCGCATCCGCATCCAGATTTGACCCCGATCATTCAAAATATCGACGGCGACCGTCCTCTCTGCAGAAACAAAATAGCGTGACCGATAACCTGCCGATGCAACCGCCGCAGCGAGAAGCAGAATACTCCTGAACACCCGCCGTACAGAAACGTATTTTTCAAGCGCATGCCAGGGCTCGGCTCGACACAGCGGCCCACATGGCCTGCGCCAGCTCAGCCGTAACCGGCGCGGTTTCGAAGGGGCACAGCGTTGATCGGGCAAGCGTCATGGCAGCCACGCGCGCGCCCAGACATCCAGGTGGTCTTCGAGTATCCAGCGGGCGTTGATGTAATCGCGCAGGGCATCACCGCGTCGCTCCAGTTCGTCGCGATCGGCTACCTGGCTGCGGATCGCTTCCACCCAGTCCTTGTAGCGATTGGGCACGCGGGTGACCGGATAGTCGCCACGATAGGGGGTGAGGTCGGTGCAGATCACCGGGTAGCCGAGTACGCCATATTCCAGCAGGCGCAGGTGACTCTTGCCGTGATTGAAGGGCACATCTTCCAGAGGGGCTACCGCCAGGTCGAGGTCGAGGCCGGCCAGTTTGGCGGGGTAATCGGCCAGATCGACGCCTTCGTAAGATTCGGCCACGTAAGGCCGGATTTCGTCCGGACACATGCCGAAGAAGACCCAGTCCACTTCCCGGGCCAGGGCCTTCACCACATCGAAGATGATCGCCAGGTCGCCGTCATGGGTGACGCTACCGGCCCAACCCACGCGAGCTTTGAGTCCGTGCCGCCGCGCGGGTTTGAACGCGCCCCAGCGCAGACGCTCGATGAAGTTAGGCACCACGACGGTATCAACGCTATAGCCTCGGTATTGCTGCGCCAAGTAGTCGGTGGAGACGATGAAGCGGTCGCATAGTGCTATGCCCTTGCGGAAAAGTTTGTGCAAACTTTTGTGCTCTACGAAATGCTTCTTGCGGATGCTCTTGATGGGAATATTGGTGATCAGATCGTCGATTTCGTAGACGCGGAACGCCTTGCTGTGGCGGATATAGCGTTCGATGAAGCCGAGTTGTTTGGGATCAACCTGACGTTGCAGCACGATGACATCGGGTTCCATGCGGAACAGTTCTGGCGTGGACAGATAATTGCCGGTTTCCCAGCCCATGATGCGCCCGGCGTCGTTGAGCGCGCGCATGGGGGAAATGACACGGTATTCGCCACAGCCGAAACGGTCAGCGGGGTGCGCGAGTACGCGAGGTCGAGGCCGCCATTCCGGATCCCATGCCAGGGAAGGCGCGATTTCGATGAGGAAATCGCGCCCATGGGTCGACAGATTGCGGTTGTAAGCGGGGTCGAACGCGATATCCTGGCTCCAGGCGTCGTAGAAGTAATCCTGCTCCGCCAAGAAGCGCGCCGCCTTGACCTCCTGGGCACTCGCTTCGACCCGGCCTTGCTGGCTCACCGAACCCTCGTGCAACAGCCGCGCATGCGGGGTAAACACGATGCGGTAGCCCTTGTGGCGCAAGCGCAGGCAAAAATCCACGTCGTTGAAGGAAACCTGGAAACGCCGCTCGTCCAGGCCGCCCAATTCCAGATAGAGCGCGCGCTTCACCAGCATGCAGGCGGCGGTGACGGCGGAATACTCCTGGGTGAGACTGGCTCGGCCGAAATAACCAGGGTCCGCCCCCGCCGCGTTGATGAAGGGGTGATCGGCCGGGCTGTTGTTCATGCCGAGGATCACCCCGGCGTGCTGAACACGCCCGTCCGGAAACAACAACTTGGCGCCGACTGCGCCGATATCCGCCTGCTGCGCCAGCCCCAACATCTCCGCGAGCCAGTCTTCATGCAGAACGGCCGTGTCGTTGTTGAGCAGCACCAGATAGTCGCCCCGCGCCTCCCGCGCGCCACGGTTATTCATGGCGGAAAAATTGAACGGGCCGGGACAGTCCAGGACGCGCAGGCCTGGTGAATCCAGAGCCCGCAGCTCCTCCATGTAGGCCACTGCGTCCTTTTCATCGCTGCCGTTGTCGAGTACCAGAATTTCGCAGTTGGACCAGCCGGTGGTGTCGATCAACGAGGTCAGGCAGCGCTTGAGGAGTTCCAGCTGATTTTTCGTCGGAATCAGGATGGAGACCAGCGGATCGCCACTCACCGGGTAGCGCACGTGGAAAGTGCCGGGCAGCAAGCCCTCCTCCAGGCGGGCGCTGAGTCCCACACGCGCCAGATGCCGTTCCAGCGACTTTCTGTGTACGGCCGCGACTTCCTCGCCACTGCTGCGGCAGTGGCCGCCATCGGCATGGCGATGATAGAGCACGTCGGCTATGTGGCCGATGCCCGCGTGACCCACTTTTTCCCAGGCGCGCAAGGTCAGGTCGAAGGCTTCCACGCCTTCCAGTTCCAGGTCGAAACCGCCCAGTTCGGCAAACAGTTCCTGCCGCAGCAACAGCAACCCACCGACCACGAAGGGCGCGGCGCGCAGCATTTCCAGGTTGAAATCGGTTTTGAAGAAGGGCAAGGAATGCGCGTCATCCGTATCTACACGGTCCTCATCGCTGTAGATCACCCGCAATTCCGGATGCCGATCTGCCTTGTCGGCGAAAGCGTACAGGGCATGCGGCGCAAGTTTGTCGCCCGCTTCCCAAAGCCCCACCCAGTCGGCTTCAGTATTCAGGAGTGCCTCGCTGGCAATCCTCAGTCTTTCTTCGGGTACAGACTGAATCCAGGCGATGGCCTCCGCGTCGGCAATGGCGGGATGCGCGGGCTCGACCGAAACGATGGTCAATCGCCATTCCCGGTAGAACTGGTGGCCGAGCGAGCGGATGTTGTTGACCAGGCGGCTCTCGCCTCCTTCCGGTACGAGGATGGCAAGATGAAAGCGCGGCCTGGCCACGAAAGCCTCCATGCGCTCCGATATCCAGAGCACATCGCGCGTCTGATAGGAATGGCCCAGTTGCCAGAGTTGGTAGAAGTTCCGCCCCAGATTCGCTTCCTCCGAGGCTGGCACCACGGCGCGCGTGGGCCGTGCCAGAAACAGGATCTGCAGCGCCTTGAGATCCTCGAACTCTTCATCGCTCACGTTCTTGAGCGCGATCTTCTCGGTTTCCACCGTGGTCGTGCCTGGCGGACGCGTCAGGTTCTCCAGGCCGGCCGACAGGGTGCGGCCACTGCGCAAGACCTCATAGCCTGTCTCACGGAGCATCCGCAGCATCTCGTCGCGGGTGAACCAGCGGATGTGGGTGATGTCCAGCAAGCCTTCCGCCGCATAGGAGAAACGTCCGCTGGCGAGTTCATTGAGCAACCAGAGGTTGCGCGCATTGGGCAGGCTGACCAGCACTTGCGCGTCTTCGGTCAGCAAGGGGCGCAGGCGAACCAGCGCATCCCATGGGTCGTAGAGATGTTCCAGCACGTCGGCCAGGATCACGGTGTCGATGGAGCCGGGCTCGATACCCTGTGCGGGGAAGTCGATGTCCTCCAACTTCTCGCAGATCACCTGGTCGATCCGCTTTGCAGCACGCGTGGCGGCCGCGCGATTGAGTTCTATGCCGGTGACGTGGGACTCGGTCCAGGCTGTTTTGATCAACTCCCCCGTGGCACCCGTGGCACAACCCACATCCAGCACGCGCAGCGGAGGGCGTTCCATCAGGGAAAGCAACTCCTTGCGCGGATGGTCGTGGTACGCGCCCATCAGCTCCGCGTCTTCCGGGTGAGAGAGACGCTCCCAGAGAAAACCGCCGGACGGGCGCTGCACCGTGTTGTCGAAATGGCGCGCCAGGGTGCGCATGAGCGCTGCCACCCGTTCTCCGGCTTTCCCGTCCACGCCCGCGTTGTAGCGCGGCGCGTTGAGCCGCATCAGCTCGACCAGGCTCAGGCGCAAGTCGGCCTCGTTCAAGACCAGATCGAGCATCAGTGCGAGTTCCTCGGGTGCGACTTCGAGCACGCCGGATTCGGACTCGAACGAGGGGCCCAGGCGCAGGCCATACTCGTTCATCAGGTTGATCGCCGGCGTCCCCGCCAGCATGGCTTCGACGGAAAGATTGGAATCCACAGAAACCAGCAGGTCCGCGGCCAGAACCAACAGATCGGTGTCTTCCATGGCGTAGCCGACCTGGCCGGGAGCGAAACCCAGCGCCTGGGCCATCTGTTCGACGTGCGGCGCCCCCTGTTCGGCGTTGGAAGCGCGATCCTTGACCACGATATTGGCGGCCTGGCCAGCATCGAGGAAGGTTCGACAGGCACTCAGGAACGCAGTCAGGCTGTTTTCATGGATATGCGCATCGGAAGACGCGGTCAGTGATGCGGCCCAGGTCGTGCCGAACAGCAACAGCGGTGCATCCGGGTCCAGGTGGTATTTGTCGAACATCAGCGCGCGCACCCGCGCCTTTTCCAGCCTGAGTCTGGCATAGCCATCCCAGGCCGGGTTGCCGATGACATGCATACGCCCGGCCTCGAAGCCGGCGCGGCGATAAGCCTCCGCGTCGCGTTTACCGAACACGGCCATCGCATCGCAATGCAGGGCTGAATGCACGGTATAGGGCGTACTCAAGGTCAGCCCATGCGCCAGATGCAGACTGGGCACGCCGCGGGTACGTGTCCATGCGGCGATAGTGCGACCCGGAAGCATCAGGTCTTCGTTCAGCAAGGCCAGTTCGATCTGGTATTTTTCTGCTGCGGCATCCAGGATATCCACCAGATAGAGTGCGGTGAACAGCCGTTCCGGGAGGTTCTCTCGCACCAGTGGATCGAATCTTTCCCCATCGAGGCCGTGGCTATCGAGGAAATCACGCCATTCTGTCTGAACGCATTGAAGTTCAAAATCGACCGCCATCAACGTGGCGCGTTGCCGCAACTGTTCCCTGCGTTCGTCACCGACGAGCGTTTCCAGTGCCACCAGTTCGCCGCCGTGACCCTGGACGATCTGGCGCAGTTCCTCGTTGCAGGAGGCCGCATAGGTCAGCACGACACGCGCCCGATCGGTCAGGTAATGGTGCAACAGGGCGTTGTTGCGCGACCACAGGAAGGAGAGCAGGGCAGTCATGGATGTCTCAGCGGATGACTTGGAAATACTGCACCAGCATGCTGCTGGTCAGGTCGTATTCAAGACTGGAGACCAGAGGAACGCCCTTATGGCAGAGCAGGGCAGATAGCGCCGGCAAGGCGGCCATATCGCGCAAGGTCTGAGTCGTGATTTGGTCGATCTCATCCTGGGCGCGCCAGGCTTCCATACGGGTTACCATGCCAGGGTCGAGGAAGCTGTCCAGTTGCAAATGACCGGGAAACTCGTTCCAGGCGGACAGTACGCGATAGAGCGAGACCCGATTGCGTGGCCAGTCCAGATGCGCATTCAAGGTGTCGCGCCAATGGGCATCAATGGCCGGATCGAGTGCCGCCAGACCGGGCAGATCAAGGTTGCCTTCGAGCAGGCGGTTCAGCGCCTGGTCGCGTTCCAGCCAGGATAGATTCGCATCGGGGTCGGCGCGCTTGTCCAACACCACCATGAAACGCCCGGTGGCCCGACTGGTGAGGCGCGCCAGAAACTGCTGCTCCAGAAACAGCGCGAATTCGAACAGGCGTTTGTCGCCTGGCAACCAGGACAGTAGCCGACCGAATTGAGGACTATCGGCCTTGCTTCCACCCAACCAGGCATTGGCGTTGCCACCGTTGTAAGGTACGACGGCGACGATGGACAGTCCCAGACGATCTGCAAGCTCAACCAGGTCAGCCACGCGCACACGCAATTCAAAATCCGAAAAGTCACCCGAATCGGCAGCGGGTGGCAACTTCCTGGCCGCACTGGCCGCGTCGTGGTGGTCCTGGGAGTGGACATCGAAGACGATGCGCCCGCCTTCGCGCACCACACGGGCCCATTCCGCCAGGACCTCGCGCCAATGCGGGAAGTGAACCAGGACGTTGATCGACATCACGCTATCGAATCGGCCATCGGAAAACTTCAGATCGGCCAGATCCCCCTCCTGTAACTCGATTTGCGTGTCCCCCGCCTGCTGGCGAGCCTGGTCGAGCATGGCCACGGAACTATCCACCCCGGTCACCCGCATACCCGCCCGTGCCAGAGGCAGGGAAGCGCGACCGCTGCCGACGCCGACATCGAGCACCTCGGGGCCGATCACATAGGTCTGACACAGATCGAGTTCGATCCGGTTCTTGAGCCCATTGGTGCCGCGCTGATCAGTGACGCGCCCCTGGTAGATCGGGCCCGCGACAGGATCCTTCCAGGCATTGCTCTTCCATTCGATCAAGTCTTTGTCCATGAGCGCTCCATCATTGACCAGTTCATCATAAGAACATATCCCATGACAAAGGAGTGCCACGCGCAATGTCACGAACCACCTTACGACCCAGCGCGGTATCGAGATATTTCGGTGCCAAGCCCAGTCCTGGTCGAATGGCGCGCAAATTATACGGAGTCAATGCCTCTCCCGCGGATACGTCGCGGATCACGTAGAGCGAGCGGCGGAATACCAGGGAGTTTTTTTCCGCCGTGCTAGGCCCGTAGCTGACCGTGCCCAATGCGGCCCAGGCGCGTTCGATTTCAACTCGCAGTTGGGCGAATTCGGCCGGTTCCAGAGAGAACGCCGAGTCCACGCCAGCGTCGGCGCGGTCGAGGGTGAAGTGTTTTTCGATCACCGTCGCTCCCAGGGCCACGCTGGCCACAGCCGCACCCAGGCCCATGGTGTGGTCGGACAGCCCCACCTCGCAGCCGAACAGCTCGCGCAGATGGGGAAGGGTGCGCAGATGCGTATGCTCCGGTGTGGCAGGATAGGTGCTGGTGCACTTGAGCAACACCAGGTCGCGGCAGCCGGCGGCTCGGGCTGCACGCACGCTCTCGTCCAGTTCGGCCACCGTCGCCATGCCGGTGGAAATGATCATGGGCTTGCCGGTGGCCGCCACGCGGCGGATCAGGGGCAGATCGGTGTTCTCGAACGAGGCGATCTTGTAGGCGGGAACCTCCAGTTCTTCCAGGAAATCGACGGCAGATTCGTCGAAGGGCGTGGAAAACGCCAGCATCCCCCATTCCCGCGCCCGCTCGAAAATTGGCTGGTGCCACTCCCAGGGTGTGTAGGCTTGTTGATAAAGCGCATACAGCGATTGCCCGCCCCACAATGGATGCTCAACATGGAATTCAGCCGTGTCGAGATCCAGCGTCATGGTGTCGGCGGTATAGGTCTGGAGCTTCAGGGCATGCGCCCCGGCGTGCGCCGCCGCCTCGACGATGGCCAGGGCGCGATCCAGAGACTGATTGTGGTTGCCGGACATTTCGGCGATGAGGAAGGGCGGATGGTCGCGGCCGATGCGGCGTTCGGCGATGCGAAATTCAGTGTCGGTCACGCAATTCCTTTCTCAACAAGGTGCGCATGGAGGAAAAACCCGCAGCCTGGAATGCCGCCATGGAAGCCATGTTGTCTACGCGAATCTCGGCTTCCAGTGCCTGGACGTCGCCACGCTCGCGGCATAGCCAGGCCTCTGCGGCCAGGAGCAAACGCACTCCCAGACCCCGCCCGCCCAACCCTGGTTGCAAATAGATCGAAATCCGGGCGCAGCCGGCTTCGAGGTCGTAGCGCAGGACGCCGACCGGTCGGCCATCCTCCTCGGCAATCAGCAGTTCCCGCCCAGGATCGGCGAGCACCCTGGCGAACCAGTCTGAGTGGGCCTGCCAGTCGATTTCGGCGCTATCCAGGGAATATCTTCGGGTCTCGGGATGGTTGCGCCAGGCAAACACGTCGGCGCAGTCGCCTGGCTGGGCGCGCCGGATTTCGACCGCTACTGCCAAGAGGTGATGGGCCACGCGGCTGGCGCCACGACCGTCGACCAGCGCTGCGCCCTGCCGCGCCATGTGGATCAGGAGATCTGGCAGATCGATGAGGCTGGCCAGGGCTCGTGCCAGGTGTTCGGCCGTAACCGTCGCCGCCGGCCCCAGATAGGCCTGCGCCCCCGCCTGGGCCAGCGCCGTGGATTGGTCGATCTGGTTGTCTGCGGTGGCCAGCACCAGGGCGGGCAGTCCCAGGCAACAACGCTCCCAGGAGGAGGCGCCACCGGCACCGAGAAACAAGTCGGCGGCGGTCATCCGCGCCGCCATGTCTTCGACCTGGTGATGTAGCGTTGCACCGAACCCGCCTCGGCAGGCAGCGGCAATGGCTGCATGATGCGGGTTGGACTGACCGATCACGACATCCACCAGCAAATCTCCGCGTGCGAGCAGTTCCAGCGCGGCGAGCGCCTTCAGGGTCTCGCCGCCGGCATCCACACCGCCGAAGAAGACCAGGAGGCGGCGCACCTGGCCGACGCGGATAGCGCCGCGGGCGGCAGCGAATTGTGGGCGCAGGAGTGCAAAGCGGGGGCCGATCAACAGACGACCATCCGCAGGAACGAGGCCATCATAGCGCCCCGCTTCCTGGAGGTTTTGGTCTAGTAGGAGATCGCAGTCATGTGCGCGGTTGGCAACATCGTCGATGGCCAGGATGCGTTTTACCAGACTACGCTGCGCCCGCTCCCAATCCGCACTCAGTCCGTAATGATCCACCACCAGATAGTCCCAGGGTGCGCCGGGAGCCAGTGCCGCAGCGCTGCCATCGGCATCCGTTCCCGTGTCCGGCAGCCAATCCAGGCCATGGCCACGCGCGCGGATCAGATCCCCCAGATGACCGTCTACCTTCCGGCAGAGAAACACGGTCTCAACCCCACGCGACAGCAGGACATCGGCCAGGGTCAGGCAGCGCATCACATGACCTGCGCCGATTTCTACCGATGCGTCGGCGCGAAAGGCAATCTTCATCGTCGCTAGACCGCAGTTTTTTCCATCAGGAACCAGGTGATGTCATCCTTGGGAAAGAGCGGATCACGCCGATAGACGAAGCCGTAATCCAATAATTTCATTTCTGGATAGGCGTCGAGAATTTCCCCACAGAAATCGCGTTTGAACAAACGACCGGCGTGTCCGCGATAGTTCACCTCGACGGGAGTTGAATTGTAGTACTCGGCGACCAGCAGGTAGCGGTGGCAGGACGCCACCAGTTTCTCGTACACCTGGGGCAGATACTCCGGGTTGATATGTATCAGCACGCCTTTGATCAATACCAGATCGAACACTTGCTCAGGCGCATAGTCGAGTATCGACAAACGGTGCAGCGTCGCCTGGGGCAACTGAGTCGCCAGCGTGTCCGCAGCAGACTGGTTGATTTCTATGGCGTGCTGGATTTGCCTGGGAAACAGGCACTTAAGCGCCATCAGGTTGGAGCCGACATTCGCCCCGAATTCGATGCACCGCTCGACGCCCCGTGCGCGCGCCAATGCACGCGCGAAGAAAGCGGTATTGGAGGCCAGCATGTCGGCGCCCGTGTTGCGGATGGAATAGTCATCGCCGAAGTCGCCTGACCAGAAAGCCTCCTGCTCGGTCTTGTATTCC
>CAISDD010000569.1 GCA_903883985.1 uncultured Pseudomonadota bacterium
GAGATGGGCGATGCGGTGGTTAAAAATCTGTGAGGGGTGAGGGGTGAAGGGTGAGAGGTTTCGCCTCGCACTTTGCGCCTCACGCCTTACCTTCTAAATAGGGCGAGGTAAAGCAAAATGATGAAAGTAGGCTTGGTGGGCTGGCGCGGCATGGTGGGTTCGGTGCTGATGCAGCGGATGCGCGAGGAAAAGGATTTCGATCATTGCGAGCCGGTGTTTTTTACCACATCCAACGCAGGTGGCAAGGGGCCGGATATTGGCAAGGATATTCCGCCGCTGAAGGATGCCAGCGATATCGCCGAACTCAAGTCGATGGACGTGATTATTTCCTGTCAGGGCGGAGACTACACCAAGGAAGTGTTCGGCGATCTGCGCGCTACCGGTTGGCAGGGCTACTGGATAGACGCCGCTTCCACGCTGCGCATGAAAGACGATGCCATCATCATTCTAGATCCGGTCAACAAGAATGTCATCAAAGATGGTTTGGCCAAGGGAGTGAAGACTTACGTTGGCGGAAACTGCACGGTGTCACTGATGCTGATGGCGATTGGTGGCCTGTTCGACAAGGGTTTGGTCGAGTGGATCAGCCCGATGACTTATCAGGCGGCCTCTGGCGCCGGCGCGCGCAACATGCGCGAATTGATCCAGCAAATGGGCGCGATCGACAACGAAGTCAAAGCGCTGGTGAACGACCCGGCCTCGGCGATCCTGGAGATAGACCGGAAAGTGGCTGATTTTATTCGCTCAGACCGTTATCCGACCGATGTCTGGCCGGTGCCGCTGGCGGGTTCGTTGATTCCATGGATCGACGTGGCGCTCGAGTCCGGCCAGAGTAAGGAGGAGTGGAAGGCCCAGGTTGAATGCAACAAGATACTTGGCCGCTCCGGCAACCCGACACCCATAGACGGCCTGTGCGTGCGCATTGGCGCGATGCGTTGCCACAGCCAGGCGCTGACTATAAAGATGAACAATGACGTGCCGCTGGACGAGATTCACGCCATCATCGCCGCGCACAATGACTGGGTGAAAGTGGTACCCAACGACCGCGAGACCACCATGAGGGAGTTGACCCCCGCCGCCGTCACCGGCACGCTGACCGTGCCCGTGGGTCGTATGCGCAAGCTGAATATGGGACCGCAATACCTGTCTGCCTTTACCGTTGGCGACCAATTATTGTGGGGCGCAGCTGAACCTTTGCGCCGCATGCTGCGTATTCTGATCGAAGCCTGAATTTCAACTTGAATTTATAGGGTGTTTCATCGCCTTAACCGATGGAATCGCAACATGGGTTAAGGCTTTGAGTTTTCCATGGCAAGGCCGCAAACAGGTGATTGATCTACCCATTGACGACCCAACGTAACATGCAAGATTAGCTTGCATCACTAACTCCATGATGTTAATTTAGTTAACCTAGCCGAAAACTATCGAGGGTGGCATGGATCAAAAACATAAGAACATAGCTTGGATGACTGCTGGCTTGATGCTGATGGCATCGTTGCCCAGTGTTGCGGCCGGGCTTGGAAAACTGACGGTTACGTCGAC
>CAISDD010000570.1 GCA_903883985.1 uncultured Pseudomonadota bacterium
GGTGAGCGCCGGCGACGTGACGGTGAACACGGCGGGCAACACCAGCACCAGCGGCCATCTCGATGCGGGCAGCTATACCGGCATCGAGGCGGTGGGCAGTGCGCTTTCTGGAAGCGATGCCGGCAACTACACCTTTGCCGGCATCACCGGCGACTACACGGTGAGCCGGCTCGGCTTGACCGGGGCTGGCATCGCCGGGGTCGTCACGACTTATGGCACGCAGGCGGCTGCGGGCGCAGTGTCGTTTGGCAATGTGGTCGGTATCGACCAGGTGAGTGCCACGGCCAGCATCGACCACCCGGTGAACAGTTCCAGCGGCAACCTGAATGCCGGCGGCTATACGCAGACGGCATCGCTCTTGAGCGGTCAGGATGCCGGCAACTACAGCTTCGTCGGTGTGACCTCGACTCCCAATTACGTGGTGAACACCTTGGCCTTGGCGGTCAGTGGCACCTCGGTTGCCGACAAGATCTATGACGGCACGATCAGCGCCACTCTCGGCAATGGCAGCCTGTTCGGCGTGATTGCCAACGATAGCGTGACGCTTACTCAGGCAGGCGCTTTCGTGTCGAAAAATGCCGGCAGCGTCGCCGTGACGGCAGTCGACACCCTAGGAGGTAGTTCCGCAGGTAACTACCTCCTGACCCAACCGATAGGTCTGAGTGCCCACATCACACCCAAACCGATCACGGTGGTCGCAACCGGTGTCGACAGGGCCTATAACGGCGGCGTCAACGATGCGGTGACACTGGCTGGCAGCGGCGCGCTTTTGGGCGACAAGGTGAGCCTTGCCAACATATCCGCCACCTTCGCTGATCGGAACGTGGGTATAGGCAAGGCCGTATCCGTCACCGGAATTTCCGTGTTCGGTGGGGATGCCAGCAATTACAGCCTGCAAAACACCACGGCGAGTGCTACTGCCAGCATTACGCCCTTGGCGTGGGTCACATGGACGGGTGCCGCCAAGGATAGCAATTGGTCGAATCCGCGCAACTGGCTGGGTGGTGCGCTGCCGGACGGGAGCAACGTGCTGGCCGTAACGATCCCCATTGGCAGCAGCGTCACCTTCGACGGCGGCAATACCTCTGGGGGTTTCCTGGGCACAGCCAAGCTCAACACCCTGGATAGCACCGGCACACTGACTCTATCCGGCGGGAACCTAGCCATTGTTCAACGCCTTGCAACCGTGGGCTACGCCCAAACCGGTGGGATATTGAGCGGCGCCGGCAGTATCAGCGTTAGCAATTATTTCAGCAAAACGGGTGGCACTTTCATCCCCTCGGGGCTAGTCAGCATCAACCAGAGCATCGGGGACCTCGACCTCATCGACGAAGCGCCGATCATCTTTGGCGGCCTGAGCGCCCCCTCGGGGCACATCGACGTCAATAATACCGGCGGCATCACCACGACCGTTCCGGCTGTCGCCAGCGGCTATATCCATCTCAACGCTCATAGCCCCATCTCGATCGGCAGTGGCGGCCTCCTGGCCGGCGGCGGCGTCAGCCTTACCGCCACTACGAAGGATACGGGTAGCACCATCCATATCGGTGGCCCGATCTCCTCGACTTCAGGGCTGGTGAGCCTGGATGCCTATGGCGACATAGACATCGCCTCGAGCGCGACCATTTCCGGCGGTGGCGTCAGCCTGACCAGTAGCAACGGCACGGTCACGTCGACTCCCGCGAACTTCTCCGGTGCCAGGCCGACCATCATCGATGATCTACTGATGTTCAGCGCGACCGATCAGGCTACCGTGGTCTCCAGCATCAACGCAGCGACTGGTCTGTCGATCTCGGCGGCAGCACCCGCCGCCACTGCGTCGGTGATCGTAACGACTGCGGCGGTCACCGTCACACTCTCCGTTGACGGCAACCAGACTATAGGTGGCGTGCTCGGTCAGTTCGGCGATGTGGAACATACGACCGTAACGGGGAACGATACGGCCACGTCCACGTCCGCACCACGCGCAGACGGCGGCGCGCCGGCCAGTTCGGATGAGAAAAAGAAAGTCCTTGCCAAGAAGCCCGTCCAGTGCAAAGGCTGACCGTGTTGCTCCGTCTGATACTAATCCTCGCGCTTTGCCTGCCTCTCTCCGTTATTGCCGGGCTGGCGGGTGAGGTGACCCACCTCTCCGGCACGCTCTCCGTAAAACACCAGGACGGTACGACGGGCCTGCTCGCGGTCAAGTCACCGGTGCTGGAAGGCGACGTGCTCAGGACCGAAGCGCAAACCTACGCGCGCATCAAATTCATCGACAGCGGCGAGCTCGTCATGCGCCCGAATTCTCGGATCAAGGCGGCCATCTACAGCTACAAGCCGGATAAGCCGCAGGAAGATCGTGTCCTGGTCGGCTTGCTCAAGGGAGGGCTGCGTGCTGTCACAGGCCTAGTCGGCAAGCGTGACCATGACAAGGTCAAGTTCGAGACGGTGACGGCGACGATCGGGATACGCGGCACCCACTTCGGCGCGCTGCTATGCCACGAAGATTGCGACGACGTGGTCACCATCACGGGACACCCGCCCAGCGACGGCTTGCATGTGGATGTGGCCTCCGGCGCGGTGGAAGTCTCGAACCTGGTCGGCAGGCAGGAGGTCGGCATCGGGCAGTTCGGCTATGTGGCTGACGCGCAGCATGCGCCGCGCCTCGTGCCACCGGAGGAAGGCATACGCGTGACGATGCCGACGGCGATCAGCCGCAATGAAACGCATGGCCAGGGCATCGGCCAGGCAAAGGATAGTGCATGCTCAATCGGTCAGTGAACGACGGACTGTCAGCCGGACAGATTCACGCATGGAGGCGCATCCGCCACCTCGCAGTAATCTTCATGCTGTTGTTGCGGGGCGCGGCACATGCCGAAGACGAGCGCTTCGACATCCAGCGGTTCGAAGTGAGCGGAAATACCCTGCTTGCTTCTTCCGCGGTCGCGGCCATCGTGACGCCGTTCGCGGGAAATGGGCGCGTCTTTGGTGACATTCAGAGGGCCCTGGAAGCCTTGGAGAACGCCTACATCACCCTGGGCTACAGCACCGTTCAGGTCTACGTGCCTGAGCAATTGCTGAATCAGGGTGTCGTTCACCTCCAGGTCAGTGAAGGCACGATCGGAAAGATCACCGTGGCCAGCAACCGCTGGTTCGGGGAGGCGAACATCCTCGCTTCCTTACCCGCGCTTCGGTTGGGGCGGGCGCCCAACATGCGTCAGATCGCGGACAACCTCCAGCTCGCCAACGAAAACCCTGCAAAAAAGATCGATGTGACGCTAGGTATCGCGGAAGAGGAGGGCAAGATCGATGCCAAGGTGAGCGTCGTAGCCGACCGTCCAGAAATTTTCAGTCTGTCCGTCGATAACACCGGCACCTCCTCGACCGGCCAATATCGCCTCGGACTGGCTTTTCAAGAAGCCAATCTAGCCAGCCACGACCAGGTCGTGAGTCTGGCCTATACCATGGCGCCCGATGCCCCCTCGGGTACCCGGACTGCGGTCTACAGCCTGGCCTATCGCTTGCCGATCTATTCGCTAGGCGACAGCTTCGACCTGCTCTACGGCAATTCCTCCGCCAATACGCCCACGGTCCAGGCCACCGGATTCAACCTGGCGGGCAAGGGGGAAGTCGTTAGCCTGCACTGGAACCATTATTTCTCACGCCGGGGCGAGAATACTTCGAAATTGGTCGCGGGCTTCGATTACAAGCACATGAATTCCACCTGTGAGGTGAACGGGCAGCCGGTATCTTACGATCCGAATGCCTCGGGCCTGATCTCGACCTGCGTTCCCTATACCCTTCGGCCGCTTTCGCTTACCTACGTCTGGCAGCGGCAGAGTCCCGGAAAGTATTTTGATTACCGCGTGGGTGTTCTGCGAAACACGCCTCTGGGCGCAGCGTATCCCTATACGACACCCGTTAACACCACGGCCTGGGATCGCTACAGCTTCGTGTCCGTTCCCAGCGGCAGGCCCATCCCGGACGCCTTTTCCTATTACAAGGCGAGTTTCAACATGATGGCCGCGCTGCCAGGCGACTGGAGTGTGCGCGCTGCCTTTGCCGGGCAGTACAGCACCACCCCCTTGCCGAGCCCGGAGCAGTTGGGCATCGCCGGTTCGACCGCAGTACGTGGTTTTGACGAGCGCATCATCGCGGGAGACAAGGGGTATTTTGTCAACCTGGAAGCCTACGGGCCGGAGTTGTCGAAACTCGCGGGGATTCCGGGCAGCCTCAGGGCGGTGGTTTTCTATGATTTTGGCCGCGTGTACAACGACGCCGTCCAGGGCATCCCCTATTCCTTCGACAAGGCCGAATTGGCCAGTCTGGGGGCAGGTTTGCGCTATGGGCTGAGCAAGAACGCGAGCATCAAGCTCGATGTGGCCCGAGTGCTCGATGCTGGCCCCGTCGCCAGTGGCGAACGCCCAGGCAACTGCCGCGCGCACCTTTCGCTTCAGGCGAGCTTCTGATCGGATCAATTCGGGCAGCCGCGCCGCTCAATGCGGCCTTGATCCTGTATTCCTGGTGCCGGTTACGAGCGTCTGTGGGTTCAGTTGTGGAAATGGTTACAAGGGAGGATTCGTCCTGCCATCTTGGGAGCGATTATTTCTCGGTAAAGACGATGACTTCCCCCGATTGCCCTGCCAGCAGCCGTTTGAGGTGAAGTTTCACCAGAGGATCTTGTGGCCAGGCTAGCGCTAGCGACTCGAAAAGTTCTCGGGTTCCCTCGTCGCCTCGTGCCATGTGCTCATACGCCGCGGTGTATTCCGGCGTCGGCGCAATGGCTGAACTATCTGCGGAGAACAGCGGTTGATACACCATCAAGGGTATGGTTTTCCCCTTCAGCACGAGTTTTCCAACGGGTCGCGCCGGGAGGGAAGGAAAACCAGACAATGTGGCTTCGGACACACAAACCAGGGTGCCGAGTTGTTTGTTGACACTCTCCAGGCGCGAGGCCGTATTCACCGGATCGCCCAGTGCGCGATAGTCGAAGATGGTGGTGCCGCCGAAGTTGCCGACCGTGACCTCTCCGCTATGGACGCCGATGCGCGTGACGCCGAAGGGAACACCACGCGCCTGGGCATCCGCCGCGAATTGGCTGGAAAAATGGTGCATCTCCTCGGCGCAGCGCAATGCCCGTTCGCGTTGGTCTGCCTGCTCCACGGGCGCTGAGAACATGATGGCGACCGCGTCGCCGACGATGCGGTCCAGCGTGCCTTCGTGCTGGAAGGCGATGTGGATCATCTTGTCCAGATATTCGTTGAGCAGAGACACCGCCTTGGCCGGATCCAGCTTTTCCATCAGATTGGTGAAGCCGGCTAGATCGGTGAAGATGAACGTACATTCGCGGCGGTTGCCGCCAAGTTCTAGCTGTCCTGGGTTGCTCAACAAGTGGGCGACCAGGTTGGGCGAGACATAACGGGCAAAAGCCTGCCTGATCCAGCGCTGGCGGCGTTCGCTGGAGATGTGATGCAGAAGGCCCGATAGCGTGAATGAAAGCAGCACGACAATGCTCGGAGTTACGGGATCGATCAGGAGCCCTTGGCGGGAGAATGCAAACCACCCCCCCACGCTAGAAGCGAGCGCGATAAGCAGGGCGATCGCCGCCGATAGCATCGCGCCGGACGAAAGCGCGACGAAGCCGACCAACAATCCACCGGCCACGAGGATAGACAACTCCAGGCCAGGCGCCCAATTGGGGCGAGTCAGTTCATCCCCCGCGAGGATCTGCTCCAGGGCCATGGCGTGCGCCTCCACCCCAGGGATGATGCCGCCCAAAGGGCTGAAGCGCAGATCCAGCAAGCCTTCCGCAGAGGTGCCTATCAACACGATGTGATCACGTAGCGCGGCATCCGGAACCGTTCCCGCCAATACTTTCCAGGCGGGAATCGTGCGCGCATTGCCCCCTCGTGTGAAGCGCACCCAGACCTCGCCCTCGCGTGTGGTGGGGATCGTGATGGGGCCGACACGCAGGGACTCCATCCCGGCGCCTTCTTCCTGGGAGGAGGTCACGCCATACATGTCCGCCCCAAGGCTCACACGCAGGGCTTCGGCAACCAGTGAGGGGACGACTTCTTCACCCATGCCAAGCAGTAGCGGCACCTTGCGCAATATGCCATCCGAATCCGGGCTGAAATTGACTGCCCCGTTTCCGGCTGCGGCGTCCTGCAAGGCGGAAAGCGCAGGAATCGTGTTGCGGAAGCGGTGCAGGTAGGGCAAAGGAGAGGGGCCCTTCGTCGCCACA
>CAISDD010000571.1 GCA_903883985.1 uncultured Pseudomonadota bacterium
CCAAACGCCCTGAAAAGCGCAAGGTGATCCTGGCGTTGACCGATGGGGATGTTGGCCAGATTTCGCTGGTCGCCAGCATCCAGAAGACGGCCGTCGAGCACGGGATCGAGACCAGGGTGGTTTTCCTGGGCATCAACCCCGATGCTGCTCGTTGTATGGCTACGGCAGGTAGATTCGCACGCTATGGCGTTGCCAATCAGGCTGAGGATGTTCCCAAGGCTGTCTTCGCGGCACTGGAAGACACGTTCTGAGTTGTAACCGCACCCCGCTTGGCCTCTGGCCGGCGGGGGTTTTTCATTTGGAACCAATCAACATGGCCATGATCAGGCCAAGCCTCATCCCATATACGTGTTGCCCCCGTCGTTCTTACAAGAGAACAACATTCAAGTCAGCACCAAGCACTTCTTTGGCCAAGGGCACCAGATGGTCGTGGTGCGTCAAGAACACGACCTGCATCTTGCGGGAAAGCTCACTCAGAACTTTCAGGCCAGCGGCAGTCCGACTGTCGTCAAAGTTGATGAACAAATCATCCGCGATCAGGGGCATGTTGAGGCCCTGGTCGATTTGCAGTTCCAAAGCTGCCAAACGTAGCGCCAGGTAAAGCTGGTCTCGCGAGCCTTCGCTCATTCCAGAGACATCGACCTGCCCACCATCAGGACGAATCCCGAATAGGTGTGGGGTCTGCTCTTCTGCATCAACCAGCAAGCGGCTGAAAGAATCTAGAGTCAATGCTTTGAAAATGGCAGACGCCTTGGCGAGCATAGGGCCCTGCTTTGTCTCGCGAAACCTCTCCATCGACCACTTCAAAAGGCGAGATGCGGTGTGCAGCTTGAGATAGCTCTCCGCAGCATCACCCATGGCAGCAATGGCCTCTTGGCGTCGTGCTTCGGCTTTCGCGGCGAGATCGGTCCCATCAAATGCGTCAAAGGCGGTCTTTTGAGTGCCGTAGCTATTGCTGAGCGCGGCGATCTCCTCCACCACCTCCCCTGATAGGTCCGTGAATCTCTCAAGCTGCGCTTTCAACTCATCAGGGCCGATACCAGAGATCTCCCCGCGCAGTTCTTCCACCGGCAATCCATCGGCCGCCTGGGTCAGCTCTGTCTCGGCTGACTGAATCTTGCGTTCGATTTCTCGACGCAGGTCTGACCGCTCGATTGCACCGCCAAGAGCGCTGACGTCATTGACACCAGCCGCCGTCATCAGAGGAGCCAAGCTGGCCTGCACGGCAAGCTGCTTTTGTTGGGCCCCCGCCAACTCTGCATTGCACCGATCCAGCCGCGACTGCAATTCTGCGGCCGCCGTTGCGGCTTGTTTGGCTTGGTCTAGGCGCTTGGCTAACTCAAGTGCGATGTCCTCGGCGGAATGGTTGACGATCTCGGACGCTGCCCGCTCCGCCAGACTTTTCGCAGTGCTAGCCAAACCGTCCAGATCAGCTTGCATGGTGTCGATGCGCTCACTCCGGATAACGCGAATCCTGGCAAGCAGGTTTTCGACTTCTTGCATCACCTCGATTTCAGCCTCGACTTCGTCGGCAAGTTCGGTGGCTTCATAACCCGCTGCCTGCACTGCAGCCTGCCAAGAACGATCCCAAGTGCTCCAGGCATCCTGAGCAGCTTGGACTGCGCCCTGTAAAACCACAAGGCTGCTTTGACCCTCGTGAAGTTGCTGCTCCAAGGTATCGCGTTGGCCCTGCGCCTGATCGGCAAGAGTGATCTGAGCCCGCGCTCGGCGCACACATTCGGCCAATTCCGGAGCCGGCCCTTCGGATGACTCTGCCCCAAGCTTGGACCAGATGGCCTGCTGGGCCTTTGCAGCGGCATCCCGCCTGACCAACTGTTGCCGCTCGGCATCAGCCTTCTCGTTCACCAGATCCAGCGCACCCTGGCGTTGCTCAAGCCAGACGGGAGCTATTTCCAATGGAAGCTGAGGCAGACCGCAAGAGATGGTCAGCGCTTGCCAGTCGGCAATCCGCGCTCCGATCCGAGCCTGCACTGCCTGCAAGCGGGACTCTTGGTTCTGCAATTCAAGACGCTGCTGCTCTATGCGCTCGGCTTTGGCTTGGCGAGCAGCCTCATGCTGGGCTCGATCAAGCCGGGCATCTGCCAGGTTATCGGCATCAACAATGTGACTTTCAAACTTCTTGGCCCGATCGGTCAATTCCTGGGGCGCAATCTTGATCCCCAGCCACGCTTCGTCTCGGACTCGCCGCGCCTCCTGAACCTGATCCATGGAGACGGGTTGAAAGTCGCGCACGAGCTGCTGCAACTCCAACTCAAGACGCTGTACGTCCTGTGTCTTGACATCCAGAGCATCACGCTGCGACAGGGCCTCGGCTGCATCGCTTCGATGCTGATCGATCAGACCTTGAACGAGAACAGATTCGGGAACAACCATCGCCTTCAATGCATCCGGCTCACTGCGCCATGCGCCTAGCGCAGCCAGGCCGGTGTCGATCAACTGAGCAAAGCCATCAATCTTCTGCTGGAGCTCGCTCATTACAGCCGAATGGTCCCCGAGCCTCAGCGCTTGCTCGACGGCAGATGCCAACCCTGGATGAACAGCGCTAGCAGTGAGGCGCCTCAGGGACTGTTGCGCTTGCTGAACCTGTTGCTGGCGCTCGGCGAGGTTACTTTGCGCGGAGCGCAGGTCCTGGGCCACCGCCACTCGCTCTTTGAGCAATCGGACCAGTCGTGATCGAACCGGCGTGGCAGGTAGTCGCTGCCGAACAGCGTCTTCGCTATCGACCGCCCAACCCAGCTCGCCGGTCAACTCCTGAACACGCAACCACTCCATGCGGATTTCTTCGGAGCGCTTCACCATATCCGTGCGGTGGGCTCGGAACTGCAGACGGCGCTCGTTCAACTCTGAGATGTCTGCTGCCAACGCCAAGATGGTCCGATCAACTCGCATACCAGCCAGATCGGTCTGAGCCTGCGCGATGTCTTGCTGCAGGCGCTGCAGGTCAGCACTCACCAAGACCATTGACTGTCTGGCGTCACTGAGCACTTCGGCAGCGTTCTCTGCCAACAAGGGAATATCCCCGGTAGCCAGCAGTTCGTCGCGCTGAACCCGAGCGGCATCCAACGTGAGCAGCATGGGCCGAACGCGGCGGATACGTTCCAACCGACTCAACTGCTGGCGTATTTCGATATCGCGCTTTCGAGCAGCCGCAAGCGCCACTTCCGTTGAGACCAGCGCATCATGTTGTGCTTTCCAGTCCTTGGTGCGAAGCGTCGACTGCTTAAATTCAGCATTGGCAGTGTCGTAAGTATCCAGGGCTTGGTAATAGGCACGCGAGCTGGACTTCCGGGGTGCCCACAAGGCATCTGCTTCGTCCTGAAGCTTCTGAAGCGCATCCCCGAGATGCTCAATGCCTGCAGCCGACTGAAACAGCATGCGACCGATATCGTCGGACGCTGACAGGATTCCAGCGCCACCCTCAACCAAGGTCGTGTGATCCAGCGCGTACATCCGGTTGAAGGCCTGCGCCTGCAGGCTGCCAAGCCATGGCTGGAGCGCAGCTTCTGGCAGGATTGCATCCTCCGGGGTGCGCAGTGTGTTCTTGTTGCCCTTAGTGCGGTCGAATGCGAGCAGTTGCGCAGCCGCCTCGCCGGAGGCCAATCGCTCGATGACGCCCCCGACTCTCAATTCCGGCATCGGATGGAGAAAGGCCAACGGCGTACGTATCGGTATGCCAAAGAGCCAATCCCCGATGGCGGTCCGGACGGTCGACTTGCCCGCTTCGTTTGGGCCCACGATGAGGTGGATGTCCAGATCCCTGGCAGGCAGCGCCAAGGTGCGGTCAGTAAATTTTCCGTATCGGATAAGCTTGAGCTCGCGAATTCGCATGGTTCCTGGCTTCTCGCGGTCAAGAAGATGAGCGTGCATCCTGGCCCACACGGGCCATCAGCAGGGGGGTGGCCTGCCGAATGCGATCCGATACCTGGGCCAAGGAGGCCTGACGGAGCGTGGACAGATCGGGGGCCGCTTGAAGCACATCGTGGGGCAACTTCTCCAAGAGTGCCTGCCAGTCAGCCTGCAGTGACCGAACAAAGTCAGGATCGTCTTGGGCGGACAGCGCCAGGTTTTCGAGCTCCGCCAGCGCATCCTGGGCATCGCCCTCCGAGGATGACTGGGCTGTGGTCAATGCCTCACTGGCCACCCGCACTTTCTCGACCCAGATCCTGTCGGCGTCCAGCGCCACCGCCTGAGCGATGAGCTCTTGACGAAGTTGACCTTCGTCCACGACCAACTCTGCGTGCGCAGCGGATCGCCCCTTGAACACGACTCGCACGGCCAAAGGGAGATCAGCTTTGGTGGCTTCCAGCACTTGCGCCATGGCCTGCCCAGCCAGTCTGACCGCGCCCCTCAAGTCCGAGACCGCGCTGATGTCGATTTCCAGCACGTGCCAGCGCAGCACGTCGACTTCCAGCCGATCGACCCCCGTGATCTCGCCGTCCTCAGCGCTAACCAGGAGCGCCCCGTGAGCGCCCAGCTCACGGATGTGGCGTCCCTGCAAGTTTCCCGGGTAGGCGATCGTCGTATCGCCACGCTGTATCCAGTGCTCATGCACATGCCCAAGCGCCCAATACTGGTAACCCTTAGCCTGCAATTCGGCCACTGAACACGGTGCATACTTGGCGTGCTCTGAGTTACCCTCCAACGCGGTATGCAGCACCCCGATGTTTATCCAACCAGCCACAGGCTCTGGGTAGCTGGGCAATAGGTTCTCAGTCGTGGCGGCGACCTTGAAGCTGCGCCCGTGCAAGGCCAACTTCAGGTCATCAATCCGGAAGGTCTCTGCCTTGCGCGAAGGAAAAACATGGACGTTGTCAGGCAGTTCCAGCCCTCGGGTCATCTCGCTTTCGGCGTCGTGGTTACCGTACAGGAGGTAGACCGGAATCCCCGCCTGGCGAAGCCGGCCCATCTGGCGGACGAAGAAGAGACCAGTGTTGAAATCCTTCCAGTCGCCGTCGTAGACATCGCCAGCGATGACAACGAAGTCGACCTGTTCATCGATAGCGCTGCTCACCAAGTTGTGGAAAGCGTCCCGCGTTGCAGTACGCAAGCGGTCTGCTGGTGCATCCGGGTACGACGACAGCCCTCGCAATGGGCTATCTAGGTGAATATCAGCGGTATGAATGAATCTCATTTTGTCTTCGCTTGCATCAAATCCAAAACTTATAGCCAGGGTAGATGGCACCGAGCATGCCGATTTCCTCGTTTGAAAATGTGTTTCAGGCTGCACGGTATACATACATGCGCTTGTCTCACAGAATGAGTCAACAGAACCAATTGTTTTGGCCACTCATCCCCGAGCATAAGCGATACCCATCATCCTGTTGCGTAGGTGTGGAGTCCCTGACGATCATATCGACAGAAGACGCTTTCCGTTATTCTTGGCCCGCGCGGTTTTGAGGGGCTTGATAGAGCGGCTCGGAACCGAGCCAGCTGTTGCGCTGGAGGATGCGTCGGAAGGAGCC
>CAISDD010000572.1 GCA_903883985.1 uncultured Pseudomonadota bacterium
ACGCACTAGCTGATCGGGGCCAAACTTGTTCTGCACGAAGACGTTGGAGAGTGTGGCACGTTCGATGCCGGCGCGTTCCTTGGCCTGGAGCAGGTTGGCGTAAGCCAGGGCGCGTCGGGTAATGACGTTGTTGTCGCTCAGAGTGGTAGCGAGCGTCGGGATGGCCAGGAGTCGGTCGATGGCGCCCGTAAAGTAGGCGATAGCCTCTGAAGCGGGAATCCTGAGACCGGTGACCGCTTCACGCTTGGCAGCCAGTTCTTCGAGCCGCCGGTCGGCCTCGGCCAGAATCGCCTGAAACGAAGCGTTGTAGGCCTGGCCGTCGAAGGCAGCCTTCGCCTCGCGGTATTCCAGGAGGCGTTTGTCGGTCTCGGCTCGCTGGAGCGGCAGTTCGGTGGCGAACTTGCTGCCCTGGCTGCCGAGGAAACCGACGCTCATGCCGCGTTCCTTCTGTACCTCATGGACGAGACTGCCGGTCTTGGCGGCCAGGCTCATCAATCTGACGATCCGGTTCGTCGAGGCTGCATTCTCATACCTGCTCAGGCCGCTCTCCACCACAAACAGGAAAAGGAACAACAGGGGAATGCCTGCCATCACGAGCAAGCGGTTGCGGATGCCAAGACGAGATACCAGGCCCATGGAATTCTCCGATACTGTTGGGGATGAGTAGGAAACGCTCACGCAGCCGCCGCGCTTGCTTCGACCAGTGACATTTCCTGGCTGGTCATGAGTTTCTCTATGTCCATCACGATGATCATGCGGTTCTCCACCGTACCCAGGCCGAGGATGTAGCGGGTGTCGAGGATGGAGCCGAACTCCGGCGCTGGATGCAGATCGTTGGAGCTCAACTGGATCACGTCCGAGACCCCATCGACGACCGCACCCATCACACGCTTGCCGATGTTGAGGATGATGACCACGGTGAACTGGTCATAGGTTGGCTCGCCCAGCCTGAACTTGATGCGCAGGTCGATGATGGGGACGATGACACCGCGCAGGTTGATCACCCCCTTGATGAAGGCCGGCGCGTTGGCGATCCGGGTGACTGCGTCATAGCCGCGGATCTCCTGCACCTTGAGGATGTCTATGCCGTACTCCTCGGCCCCAAGGGTGAAAGTGAGGAATTCGCCGGAGTTCGAGGTACCCGATTCGTTGTGTTCCATTTTGCTTACTCCTCAGTCTCGTGGCTTGGGCTGTGCCCATACTGCATTGGTTTTCATGGTGTGGTGTTCAGGCCGCTCGTATGGCTTGCCCGCGATACGACGCTGGCAATCGCGGGCAAGCCCGCTCCTACGGCACGGCCAAGGGCGGAATATCGGATAGGCAATAACGGTTGCGTGTGAAGACTGACTGCATTGGTATTCATGGGGCGGTATTCAGGCCGCGCCTATGGCTGCCAGACCCGGCCAGGCCCATACGGGCCACTGCGGTGACATCCAGAATCAGGGCTACGCGGCCGTCGCCCATGATGGTGGCGCCGGACACGCCCGGCACCTTGCGGTAGTTTTCTTCCAGGCTCTTGATGACCACCTGATGCTGACCCAGGAGTTCGTCGACGAACAACGCGGCCTTGCCCTCCTCGACTTCGACAACGACGATGATGCCGTGAGTGATGTCTTCCACACCGGGCAGGTTGAAGGCGTCAGCCAGTGAAATGAAGGGCAGGTATTCGCCGCGGATATACACCATGCGCGAGTCGCCGGCCAGGGTGTGGATGGTGTCGAGACTGGGTTGCAGGGATTCGACCACGCTGGTGATGGGGACGATGAAGGTCTCGCCACCAACACCCACCGACATGCCGTCGAGGATGGCCAGGGTGAGCGGCAGGCGGATCACCGTGCGGGTGCCGTGTCCCGTGGACGATTCCAGTTCCACGCGCCCGCCCATGCCTTCGATATTGCGCTTCACCACATCCATGCCGACGCCGCGCCCGGATACATCGGTGACCACGTCGGCGGTGGAGAAACCGGGCGCGAAGATGAGTTGCCAGACTTCATGGTCGGACATGGCGTCGTGAACCGGCAGGCCTCGCTCCTTCGCCTTGGAGAGGATGCGCGTCCGGTTCAGGCCGGCTCCGTCGTCGATCACCTCGATGACGATATTGCCGCCCTGATGGCTGGCCTTGAGGGTGAGCGTGCCTTTCGGGTTCTTGCCGGCGGCGATGCGTATTTCAGGGATTTCTATGCCGTGGTCCAGGCTGTTGCGTACCAGATGGGTGAGCGGATCGCTGATCTTCTCGATCAGACCCTTGTCCAGTTCGGTGTTTTCGCCGATGGTTTTCATCTCCACCTGCTTGGCGAGTTTGCCGGCCAGGTCGCGCACCACGCGCGGGAAGCGGGAAAACACCATGCTCATGGGCAGCATGCGGATCGACATCACCGATTCCTGCATGTCGCGGGTGTTGCGCGCGAGCAGGTCGATGCCGGCGAGCAGTTTCTCCGCCTGAACCGGGTCGAGGTAGCTGGCGGCTTCTGCCAACATGGCCTGGGTGATGACCAGTTCGCCTACCAAGTTGATGAGTTGGTCCACCTTCTCCACCGACACGCGGATGCTGGTCTCGGCGTTGGCGGCGGCGACCGTCCTGTCGTTGTCGCGGCGGCCGGTCTTGGCGACCTCAACCGAAGGGCCATCGCTGAGGCGGCGCCCAGGGGCGGGTGGCTGTACCTGGCCATTTCCCATTGGAGCCGGAGCGGACGTCCGGGTGATCTGCTGGCTGCCTGGGGCGTTGTCGAACAGGCCCAAGCCGCCGGGCGCATCGACAAAGATGCCATAGCCCTGGCCTTCGATGGCGGCCGGGCTGTCGCAGGGGGCGATGTTGCGGTTGGGCAGGTTTTCCAGTTTTCCGGCGGCATCCTCGAACAGGCCATAGACGCCGACCTCTTCCACATGCAGCAGTCCCTGCACCGTGGATGCGGGCAGGCCGGGGGCATCGTCGAAGAAGCCGTACCATTCGTCCTCGGGAGCGGGCGGTCGTCCGGGTGCATCCTCGAAGTAGCCAAAACTGTCATCGACCTCGGGCACCACGGCATCGAGTCCGGGCGCATGGTCGAAGAAACCATAGGCTTGCTGCACCGCGTCGGCGTCGGAGAGCGTGATTTCGTCTGGTTCGAGGTAGAAGGACATCAGTTCTTGCAACTCGTCGTCGCGCTTTTGCGTGGTCAGGACCAGCGACAGGTGCGGGTTGTCCGCGTCGGGACGCAGTTGGACATCGAGTGCGGCAATTTCCGAAAGGCCATCGAGCAGGTTCGCCAGCCTGACAGGGTCGCCGGCAATTTCGGCCGGCAAGTCGCATTCCATGCGGGCGCGGCGCACCGGTGCAGCCATGGCTGGTGCCGGTGCCGGTGCCGGCGTCGGCGCGGCGGTGACATTCCCGGCTGCCAGTAGGTTGAGGCGGGCGCAGACCTCCACGATCTCGCTGGCATCCGCCGCCGGGCCGCCCTGGTGGTGTTCCAGTTGCGCGCGCAGGGTGTCGCCGGCTGCGAGGAAGGCGTCAACCATTTCCGCTTGCAGGTGCAGTTCCTCCTTGCGCAGGCGGTCCAGCAACGACTCCAGGACGTGGGTCACGCTGGTCATGTCGGTGAAACCGAAGGTGCCGCTGCCTCCCTTGATGGAGTGCGCCGCACGGAAGATGGCGTTGAGGTCTTCCAGTGACGGGTTGTCAACGTCCAGGTCGAGAAGCAGCGCTTCCATGCTCGCCAGGTGTTCCGACGTCTCGTCGAAGAACACCTGGTAAAACTGGCTCATGTCGATGCTCATGGCTAATCTCGTGAGTGGGTGAGCGGGGAGCGGAGAGTAGGAAGCGGCAAACCAGAGCGCGGGTTTCCGCTCACGGCGACCCCGCGACTGCTCTCCATCATCCGAGTACCTTCTTGACCACTTCCAGCAGTTTCTGCGGGTCGAACGGCTTGACTAACCAACCCGTGGCCCCCGATGCCTTGCCCGCGGCCTTCATGGCGTCGGAAGACTCTGTGGTCAGCATCAGGATCGGCGTCGAGCGGTACTGCGGCAGGCCGCGCAGGGTCTTGATCAGGGAGAGGCCATCCATCTTCGGCATGTTCTGGTCGGTGAGTACGAGATCCGCATTCTTGCCGCGTGCCTTGTTCAGCCCATCTTCGCCATCCACGGCTTCGACCACTTCATAGCCCGCGCTCTTGAGGGTGAAAGCCACCATCTGGCGGATGGAAGCGGAGTCATCGACGGTCAGTACCACTTTTGCCATTTTTTATTACCTCTTAACGTAACGTCGCGCGGCGGCGCTCAAAGCGCCCTCTTCCGCGAGCGGGAGAGGGAGGTGAGGGAACGGGCAGGCGCGCACCTGCGAAAGCCTGCCCGTCAGAATAATTCGATGTCGCCGGAACCCAGGCTTTCCTGCTTGACCGGGTTGAAGTGGGTGTTGTCCAGGGAGGACAAGGCGGCGACCCGCTCCCGTGCCAGAGCCATGGCGGAGATCATGTCCCGTGACTCGGCGAAGGCGCGCGCTACGCCATGGACACCGGTTCCCAGCGCAGTCAGTCGAATTTGGGCATGGCCGATCAACTGGCTGGACAAGTCCTGAAACTGGAGCGAGGTCACGGCCGCGTTGACTTTGGCGCTGACCTGCTCGGCATGCGCGTCGATGCCGCGCGCGGCGTCCGTCATCGTCACGTTGATGCTTTCAAGGCGACTCATCGTGCTTTGCACTCGCTGTTTCGATTGCAGGGCGAAATTCATGTCCATCGAGGCGACGGCATAAATGGCTTCGTGGGCGCGGCCGAGCGAAGTGTCCACCTGGTCCATGTGCGTGCGTATCTCGTGGGAGAACTGGTTGGTGCGTTGCGATAGGTTGCGCACTTCGTCTGCCACCACGGCGAAGCCCCGCCCCGCCTCGCCCGCGCGCGCAGCCTCGATGGCGGCATTGAGTGCGAGCAGGTTGGTCTGTTTGGCGATGGATTCGATCTCGGCCAGGATGCCCAGCATGGCGGCGACTTCGCGGTTGATGGTGTCCATGGTCTCCACCAGGCCCATGGCGATCTTGCTGGTGGCTACCGTGTTGTCCACGAAGGATTCCATGGTCTTCGAGGTATCCCTGACGAAGTCGGCAAAATTTACGGACTCACCATCGCTGCCTACTTCGGTCATGCCAGTGACGATGGACAAGGCCAATTCTCGTTGCGCCTGGCCGTGGACATTCATGTCGCCAAAATCAGCGACCAGTTTGCCAACCGCTTCCTGCAGCAGGTTTTTCACCTGATCCAGTTCGCCATGGCTGGATTTCGCTTGCGACTGGCTGGCATCGCCCAGTTCGTCGATCAGGGCGCCGAGTTCGGCGCGGCAACCGGCCAGCGGGTCGGGCGGGGTCGCTGCGTGCTGCTTCTCTACGCCGAAGCGGATGGTGATGAACCAGACAGAACTCGCCAGTATCACGATTGCCGCGACACGCCCGATCGGATCGGCAAACCACGCGGCCAGGCCGGCCAGAACGGAGACCAGGGCGATCAACACGGAATACTTAGATGAGGTCAAAACCATTCCTTGCGGGTTGTGGGCATCATGCTCGTCGCGTGGTATATCGGCATCAGTACATATTACTTTAGATATATCTGGAGCCGCGAAGCCGATTTTGCTCGTCCTTTCCGCCCCGCTTAAGGTCGAGGGCGGGTTGCGGCTGGAATCCTGTTCGATCGTCAAACTTGTTGTTGAACGGCATAAACGCACCAAATTCCGGGTCAAGCACAGGATGGCGGATAAAATGATCGTGAGTGATTATTTGGATGCACGTCGGCGTTGTCGCGGAAGTGGAGGCAGTGACGCAATAAATACTCTTCCGCAGCCGCGATGGCCCGGTCCTCCTCGGGCCGTTCCTCGAAGGCGATGTAGGTGGAGTGCCGGGCTTACGTGCCGTTCCAGGGTGTCGGTGATTTGCGCGGCGATTCTTCTGTTCGCGGCTGAGGCGGACTACGAGCATGATTGGTAATCCTGTGTGGCGCTGCGAGGACGTCAGGCGCGGATCATAACGAAACGTGGGTTGTGTATCACTGGAAAATTGGAGAAACTCACGACACATCCCCATGCGGCACGATCCGCGAGGGTAGCCCGGTTGCCGGCCAGGCAACCGTTCCCGGACATGGGTGTCCGCAGCCTGCGCACTCCTCGCGCAGGCTATCGTGAGTTTGGCCTACGCCCAACATTGCCTGGAGCGGCGTATGTGTGAGCAGGAGGGGGCACTGTGATTTACGGCATCGGCACCGACATCGCCGCCATCGCCCGCATGCGCGAGGTACACACGCGTTTTGGCGGCAGGCTGGCGCAGCGAGTTCTGGCGCCGGAAGAATGGGGCGAATATGTTCAGGCGCGCGACAAGGAGGGATTTCTCGCCAAACGTTTCGCCGCCAAGGAAGCGTTTTCCAAGGCGGCGGGCACTGGCATGCGTGCACCGGTGACTTTGACTGCGATTCGCGTCGTCCATGACGCACTGGGTCGGCCCGGCCTCGCTTTTTCGCCGGAACTGACGGACTGGATGCGGGCAAAAGGCATGGGGTCTGTACATTTGTCGATTTCCGATGAACGCGAACACGCACTCGCCTTCGTGCTGCTGGAAAAAATGGTCGAGACCTCGAACGGGAAATATTGATGATTATTGTCAACCACCTTCCACTCGGCCCGGTGATGGCCGATGTCGCGGGCGCCACGCTGCAAGAGGAGGAACGGCAGCGGCTGCTGCACCCGTCGGCGGGCGGCGTGATCCTGTTCCAGCGCAATTACGAGAATCTGGAACAGCTCACCAGCCTATGTCGTGAAATCCATGCCTTGCGTTCGCCGCATTTGCTCATCGGCGTCGATCATGAAGGCGGCCGGGTGCAACGCTTTCGTGGCGGTTTCACTCCGCTTCCCGCAATGCGCGCCATCGGCGACCTCTGGGACAGTCACCCGCAGCGCGCACGGCGGCTGGCGCGGGATGCGGGCTATGTGATGGGCGCGGAATTGCGTTCCGTGGGCGTGGACTTCAGCTTCGCGCCGGTGCTCGATCTCGATTACCGCAACAGCGGCGTGATCGGCAACCGCGCCTTCCACCGTGATCCGCGCGCAGTGGCCGACTTGGCGCATGCGCTCGGCCTGGGGCTGAATGAAGCCGGCATGAGCGCGGTGGGCAAACATTTTCCTGGCCACGGTTTTGTCGCCGCAGATTCGCATCTAGCGGTGCCGGTGGATGAGCGCGGCCTGACCGATCTGGAGTTCGCCGATATCCAGCCGTTTCGCCACATGATCGACATGGGGCTGGCTGGTATCATGCCCGCGCATGTCATCTACCCGCATGTCGACCCGAATCCTGCGGGCTTCTCGCATCGCTGGCTGACCGACATCCTGCGTGTGCGCTATGGCTTCGAGGGCGTGATTTTCAGCGACGACCTTACCATGGAAGGCGCGAGCGTCGCCGGCAACATCGGTGGGCGTGCGCTGGCGGCCTTGCAGGCCGGTTGTGACATGGTGCTGGTGTGCAATCGCCCCGATCTGGCCGATGAACTGCTATGCCAGTTGAAATGGCAGTTGCAACCCACTTCCTTGATTCGCCTGGCGCGCATGCACGGCCGCCCGCATCCGCCAGGACGCACCGTGCTGCTGATGAGTTCGCGCTATGTCGAGGCGGTTCGTCACTTGGGCGGATTGGGGGAGGCAGACGAAGAGCTGCTCCTGGTCGATCCGACCTCCCCTAACGCGCCGCGCGGATGACCGCCGGCGACGCGCGTCCCTGTCTTGTCCAGTATCCATCACACCTGAGGAACACCCATGAAACGCCGTCGTCTCCATGCCCGCCCCCGCCTTTCCCGCGACGCCGAACGCCTGGCCTGGCTGGCTCAGGCCCTCGCTGACTCCGGCAGCCGCCTGGAGGACGCCTGGCTGGAGTCGGAAATGGCCGTGTTGATCGAGAAACTCCTGCGCGGCGACGAAGAGGAGGCCATGAACCAGGCCCTCGACCGCCTCCATGAGTCCAGTCCGCGCGCCTACGATGACCTGGCCGACCTGATCGAGGCCGCCTGCGAAATCAGTCGCGTGGGGGATACCTGGCGCTTGATCCTGGCCCTGCCGGTGCTCGCCTGGTCACGCTATGCCATTCCCGCGCGCACCCTGCCACGGGCCACGCTCGATGGCCTGCGTGCGCAGCTCTCCGGTCATATCCTGGCCCCCGAGGTGCGCGTGCATCTCGCCAATTTTCTGTTCAGCCCGGATCAGTTACCGCAGGGCTATTGTGATACCCGCGCCTTCGCGGAAGCGCTCTGGGCCAGTGCCGCCATTGGCCGTGACCTCGAACTGGAGGAAGACAGCCTGCCGGAATCGCAGAGCTTCGTCTCAGATGTGCGTTACATCCTGGCAGTAGTGCAGGTGCCCGTTGGGCGCCCGGTGTTCCGCTGGAACGAATCCGATGGCAATCGGGAACTCGCGCTGGAATCCTGGCGAACCCAGGCTGGTGCGAATCTGCAGCCGCTGCTGACTGGCTGTTCGTTTGAGCTGCTGTTGCCCGATGCCTATTTCTCAGCATGGCGCCGCGCCGACCGTGAGACCCGGCCCTTCGCCCTACGAGCGGCCGTGGAATACCTGAAATCCTTGTTCAACGTTCCCGCCAGCCAGCTGCGCGCCGTCGCCGCCCCCTACTACGACCGCTGGCTGGAAGAATGGCGAGTTGGTTTCACCGGTATCGGCTCCGGCGACGTGGTGCACGGAGTCACCTGGCCCCTGCTCGGCGGCGAGGATGAAAACGCCGATCTGGCGGCAAGCATCGAAGCCCTGCTCAGGGAAACCGGCCTGGGCGAAGTCCGCATCCTGGACGCCCGCATGCCGCTGGAATACTGCGAAGATTGCGGTGTCCCGCTGTTCCCCAACCCCGATGGAGAAAGCGTACACGCGGAATTGCCGGAGGAGATGCAGGGTACGCCCGCGCATCTGCACTGACAGTGGCAAGTGGCAAGATGCATTCCGACCCCATCCCGCCTCCTGAGCCTTGAGCCTTGAGCCTCCTGTCCTGCACCGCGTGCCCCCGCCTCGCTGATTTCCTCGCCGCATCCCGCGCCCGTTATCCTGGCTACTATTGCCGTCCGGTGCCGGCCTTCGGTGACGATCATCCACGACTGTTCATCGTCGGCCTCGCCCCCGGTCTGCATGGCGCAAACCGCAGCGGACGCCCGTTTACCGGTGATCATGCCGGGATACTGCTCTACGAGACGCTGCACGCTTTCGGCTATGGCAGCCGGCCTGAGTCCTCGTCCGGAGACGACGGGCTGATCCTCGCTGGCTGTCGCATCAGCAACGCGGTTAAGTGCGTACCGCCGGAAAACAAGCCGGAAACCGGCGAGATAAAACGCTGCAATGTCTGGCTGCAAGCCGAACTTGCGGGCCTGCCGGCGAGCACGGCGCTACTCGCCCTCGGCCTGATCGCCCACAAGGCCGTGCTCATGGCTCTGCGGCTGAAACCGGGCGCTTACCCCTTCGGACACGGCGCGGTGCATCTTCTTCCGGATGGCCGCAGTCTCCACGACAGCTACCACTGCTCCCGCTACAACACCCAGACTCGCCGCCTCACGCCGGAGATGTTTCGCGCAGTGTTCCAGCGCATCTGGGTAGATTCGACGCGGTGAGGGGGCGCTCCACCCGACTAACGGGCATGGCGATCAAGCCGCCTGCGGATCATGAACGTACTGACGATGCCCGTTTCCCTCACTGATGGAACTACCAGCCAACCGACTAGGCCGCCAGAAGACGTCGGCCAAGTCTCTGGCCGCCCCAGCCCCTCTCCCGAGAGGGGGGGGGGCTGCGTCTCCCGCGACGATCACGTTAAGTGATAGCGCGCTTCGTTCGGGGGAGGTGGTCAGGACGCCGCGCGCGAGGGATGGCGACTGGCGACCTTGCTGTCGTGCTCCAGCCATTTGCGGATACGTAGCGCATCGCCGATGCGGCTGTATTTCCCCATGGAATCGAGCAACACGATGATGACCTTCTGATGGGCGATCTTGGTCTGCATGACCAGGCAGTGGCCCGCTTCGTTGATGAAGCCCGTTTTCGAGACGCCGATCTCCCAATCCTGGTCACGGGTGAGGCTGTTGGTATTGTTGAAAGCCACCTGGCTTTCGACGACACGCGCGACCCTGTGCGTCTTGCCGTGATCATGGATGCGTACCATCCTGGTCCGCGGCAGGGAGACATCGTAGGTTCCCGTGCTGGTGATCTCACGGATGAGCGGATATTGGTAGGCTGTCTCCACCATTTTCACCAGGTCCGCCGCGGTCGAACGGTTGCTGCTGTTCAGACCGGTGCCATCGACGAAATGACTGTCCTTCATGCCGATTTCCTGCGCCTTGTGGTTCATGGCGGTGACGAAGGCCGCACGGCCGCCGGGATAGGCGCGGGAAAGCGCTGCTGCTGCACGGTTTTCCGAAGCGATCAGCGCCAGGTGCATCAACTCCGCCCGACTTAGTCGCGTACCCAGTGCGAGGCGCGAACCGGTGCCCTTGAGTCGGTCGATGTCCTCGTTACCGATCACGAGTTCCTCCTCGAGGTCGAGTTTCGCGTCCATGGTCACCATGGCGGTCATTAGTTTGGTGATGGAGGCGATGGAGGTGGGTACGTCGACATTCTTGGCGTAGAGTGCCTCGCCGGTCTGCTGGTCGACGACCAGTGCCGCAGCGGAGAGCAGCTTGAGTTCGCCATCGTGCCAGGCCTTGTCGTAGGAAACCGCGCGCAGGGGCGTCATCACGGGCTTGCCCACCACCGCGGCATGCTTGCCGGCGCTGTGCGCACGCTTGTGGTGCTTGTGGTGCTTCGCCTTGACAGGGTGAGCGGCCTGTGCATCGGTCACCATGGGTGACGCCAAAAAGGCCAGTAGCGAGAAAAGTAGCAGAGACTTCTTCATTTTTTCACTCCTCGGGCTGCGCCGATAGTATGTAAGCAATGTAGCAAATATCGGCGCTTGAGGTGGAATCTTTAGACTTTACTTTAACCAAAATGAGCAAGCCTTCAAACTTCGTATTCTAGCAGCCGGTTGGCGCTCTTTGTCTCCATGGCAAGCGGTGCAGGTGGGCATGCTTCGGGTGAAATCTGAGCGATGCCTACGGTCTGGATGCCTGCTTCGTGTATATTTTGACTCCCATCGAGTGGAGATGAAGCATGACGGAACGTGAACTCAGGCTGCTTCTGGACGTTGGCGCCGTGAAGCGCGTCCAGGTTCATTACGCAGTCATGTCTACCGGATACATGGTCGTGGTCGACGGCCGCACGCTGGAAACGGGCAAAAGGGAGACGCGCGAGTTCAAGACGCTGGATACGGCAGCCCGATTTCTTTTCAAGAATGGCGTGGCGGATTTCGCGGTCAAGTTGAGTACAGCTTGAGTCGGCGCGGCTGTACGGAGCTCCGGGTCGGGCCGTGAACGGATACAATCCGACGCGTTTCCGGGTCGGGCGCAAGCGGCGACCCTCCGGTGTTCCTATCCGACCTACGCCTGTATGGCTACTCACACAGGTCCGGCACTTCGAAGACGCCGACATTCGGCTCGATTGTGCAGTGATAAGCAACTAATGAAGGTAATTCATGAGCCTCAAATGCGGCATCGTCGGCTTGCCAAATGTCGGCAAGTCCACTCTCTTCAACGCGCTGACAAAAAAAGCGGTGCCGGCGGAAAATTATCCTTTTTGCACGATTGATCCGTCTGTCGGCATCGTGCCCGTGCCGGACGAGCGACTCAGCAAGCTGTCGGAATTTTCCAAATCGCGCAAAACCATTCCGGCTGTGGTGGAATTTGTGGACATCGCCGGACTGGTCAAGGGCGCCAGCGTCGGCGAAGGGCTCGGCAACAAATTTCTGCAAAACATTCGCGAAACGGATGCCATCGCCGAGGTCGTCCGGATTTTCGAGGACTCGGACATCATTCATGTTAACAACAAAATTGATCCGCTCTCCGACATTGAGGTCATTAACTTAGAATTGATTCTGGCCGACCTGCAAACGGTGGAAAAGAGACGCGGTAATCTGGACAAGGACATCAAGGCGCGCAAAAAAGAGGCGATTGAAGAGGACGCCACTCTGCAAAAAATCCAAAAAATTTTGGAGGATAGTAAATTGGCAAGAACCGTTCTTGACATTTTGGACGAAAAGGAAATTGCGATCGTCAAGTCCTTGCA
>CAISDD010000573.1 GCA_903883985.1 uncultured Pseudomonadota bacterium
CAACCGCAACAACCGCCTGAAACGTCTGCTGGAACCGAAGGCCCCCGACATCATCGTGCGCAACGAGAAGCGCATGTTGCAGGAATCGGTCGATTCGCTGCTCGACAATGGCCGACGTGGTAAGGCCATGACTGGAGCCAACAAGCGTCCGCTGAAGTCGCTGGCAGACATGATCAAGGGCAAGGGCGGTCGTTTCCGCCAGAACTTGCTGGGCAAGCGCGTCGACTATTCCGGCCGTTCCGTCATCGTCGTGGGACCGACGCTGAAGCTGCACCAGTGCGGCCTACCCAAGTTGATGGCGCTCGAATTGTTCAAGCCCTTCATTTTTCACCGCCTGGAAGTCATGGGACTGGCCACCACCATCAAGGCGGCCAAGCGCATGGTGGAAGATGAGGAAGCCGTGGTCTGGGACATCCTGGAAGAGGTCATCCGCGAACATCCTGTCATGCTGAACCGGGCACCCACTTTGCACCGCTTGGGCATCCAGGCATTCGAACCGGTGTTGATCGAAGGCAAGGCCATCCAGTTGCACCCGCTGGTGTGTACCGCCTTCAACGCCGACTTCGACGGTGACCAGATGGCCGTCCATGTGCCGCTGTCCCTGGAAGCCCAGGTGGAGGCACGCACCCTGATGCTGGCCTCCAACAACGTGCTCTCGCCCGCGAACGGTGAGCCTATCATCGTGCCTTCCCAGGATATCGTGCTGGGTCTGTACTACATGACCCGAGAGCGCATCAATGCCAAGGGCGAAGGCATGCTGTTCACCAACACCGACGAACTGCGCGGCGCGTGGCAGTCCGGCCTGGTCGACATCAATGCCCGCGTGGTCGTGCGCCTGCGGGAACGTAACTACGATGGCCACGGCCAGACCGTGGAGAGCATCAGACGCGTCTCCACGGTGGTCGGACGCGCGTTCCTATCGGAAATCCTGCCTCCTGGGCTCGATTTTGCGCACGTCGACAAGGCCTTGAAGAAGAAGGAAATCTCCAAGCTGATCAATGCCTCATTCCGTAAATGCGGCCTCAAGGACACCGTCGTGTTCGCCGACAAGCTGATGTATACGGGCTTCTCGATGGCCGGCCGCGCTGGTATCTCCATCTGTATGCAGGACATGCTGATGCCGCCGCAGAAGCAGACCATTCTGGCAGCCGCCGAGAGCGAGGTGAAGGAAATCGAATCCCAGTACACCTCCGGCCTCGTGACTCAGGGGGAACGCTACAACAAGGTGGTCGACATCTGGGGCCAGGCCGGCGACAAGGTGGCCAAGGCCATGATGGAGCAGCTCTCGCACGAGACCGTCATCGACCGCGATGGCAAGGAGGTGCGCCAGGAGTCCTTCAATTCCATCTACATGATGGCCGACTCGGGCGCACGCGGCTCCGCTGCCCAGATTCGTCAGTTAGCCGGCATGCGTGGACTGATGGCGAAGCCGGATGGCTCCATCATCGAGACCCCGATCACGGCAAACTTCCGTGAAGGCCTTAACGTGTTGCAGTACTTCATTTCTACCCACGGCGCGCGTAAGGGCCTGGCCGATACCGCGCTCAAGACCGCGAACTCAGGCTATCTGACGCGGCGTCTGGTCGATGTGACTCAGGATCTGGTCATCACCGAGTTCGATTGTGGCACCAGGAACGGCATGTTCATGAAAGCTCTGGTCGAGGGCGGTGATGTCGTGGAACCCCTGCGCGACCGCATCCTCGGGCGCGTGGCGGCCTTCGACGTGATCAGCCAGGATACCGGCGAAACCGTGATCGACGCGGGCACTCTGCTCGACGAGAGCATGGTCGAGATGATAGACGAACTGGGGATAGACGAAGTCAAGGTGCGCACACCGCTGACCTGTGATACGCGCTGGGGATTATGCGCCAAGTGTTACGGGCGCGATCTGGGGCGCGGAAATCTGGTCAATTCCGGCGAGGCGGTCGGCGTGATCGCCGCTCAGTCTATCGGCGAGCCAGGTACTCAGTTGACCATGAGAACCTTCCACATCGGTGGCGCGGCCTCTCGTTCGGCTGCCGCCTCGCAACTGGAAGGGAAGTCCTCCGGGACTATCCGTTTCCTGCCGACTCTGCGCTATGTGACCAACGTCAAAAACGAGCAGGTGGTGATTTCGCGCAATGGCGAAGTCCTGATTGTCGATGACAACCAGCGCGAGCGCGAGCGCCATAAGTTTCCCTACGGATCGACCCTGGCGGTTTCTGATGGCCAGATCATCAAGGCGGGGACGGTGCTGGCCAACTGGGATCCGCATACTCGTCCCATCATCACCGAGTATGCCGGTCACGTGAAATTCGAGAATGTGGAAGATGGCGTCACCGTTGCCAAGCAGATCGATGAAGTGACCGGCCTGTCTACGCTGATCGTCATCGACGGCAAGCGTCGTGGTACCGCGCAGACCAAGGGCGTGCGTCCTCAGGTGCGCCTGCTCGCGGCCGACGGCCAGGATGTCAAGGTGTCCGGCAGCGACATCAGCGTGAGTATCACCTTCCAGGTGGGATCGCTGATTACCGTGAAAGATGGCCAGGATGTGAATGTGGGCGACGTGCTCGCGCGTATCCCGCAGGAAACCTCCAAGACTCGCGACATCACCGGCGGTCTCCCGCGCGTGGCGGAGTTGTTCGAGGCGCGCTCGCCCAAGGATGCCGGCGTGCTCGCGGAAATCACCGGCACCGTATCTTTTGGCAAGGACACGAAGGGCAAGCAGCGCCTGGTTATTTCCGACATGGAAGGCATGCCGCACGAGTACCTGATCTCCAAGGACAAACACGTCACCGTTCACGATGGCCAGATCGTGCAAAAGGGCGAGACCATCGTCGACGGCCCGCCCGATCCTCACGATATCCTGCGCTTGCAGGGGATAGAGGCGCTGGCGCGCTACATCATCGATGAGGTGCAGGATGTCTATCGCCTTCAGGGCGTGAAGATCAACGACAAGCACATCGAGGTGGTGGTTCGACAGATGCTGCGTCGGATCAACGTGGCGGAGCCGGGTGATGCGGCCTTCATCATGGGCGAGCAGGTGGAGCGCTCGGAATTCCTGCAGGAGAACGATCGCGTCATGGCAGCCGGCTTGCAGCCGGCAGTTCACGACAACATCCTGCTAGGCATCACCAAGGCCTCGTTGTCGACCGATTCCTTCATCTCCGCCGCGTCCTTCCAGGAGACTACGCGCGTCCTGACCGAGGCCGCCATCATGGCCAAGAAGGACGACTTGCGCGGCCTCAAGGAAAACGTCATCGTCGGCCGCCTCATTCCTGCCGGTACCGGCCTGGCCTACCACCGCAGTCGTAAGGGGCTGGCACACACCATCGACTTCCAGACCGTACAGAAGGTAGAGGATGTCGTGGTCGTGCTGCAAGCCGATGGCGAAAATGCATGAGCGCAGTGTTTCCGGGCTGACTTGACAGGGGCGTAATTTCCCTATAGCATGCACAGTCTTTTTTCCGACCAGCCGGCCCATTGTGAATTCCCTTGCGAATTCGCAGGCGCCGGGCTGAATTGTCCAGGTTTCACGATTTTGTTGAGAACGCTTTAGATGCCGACCATCAACCAGTTGGTGCGGAAGCCACGTCAGGCCCCGCAAGAGAAGAGCAAGGTACCGGCCATGGAGGCCTGCCCGCAGAAACGTGGGGTATGTACCCGTGTCTACACCACCACACCCAAAAAACCTAACTCCGCCTTGCGGAAGGTAGCCAAGGTCCGCCTGTCCAATGGCTTCGAAGTCATTGGCTATATCGGCGGCGAAGGCCACAATCTGCAAGAGCACTCGGTGGTTCTGGTACGCGGTGGCCGGGTAAAGGATTTGCCGGGTGTGCGTTACCACATCGTTCGTGGCAGTCTCGATACGGCTGGTGTCAAAGGCCGTAAGCAGAGTCGCTCGAAGTATGGCGCAAAGCGCGCCAAGAAGGCCTAACAGAGAGTTGCGAGGAAAAAATGCCACGTCGTCGTGAGGTTCCAAAACGTATCATCCTGCCGGACCCCAAGTTCGGTAGTCAGGAAGTGGCCAAGTTCATGAATGTCATCATGAACAGTGGCAAGAAGGCCGTTGCCGAACGCATTGTTTACGGCGCTTTCGAGCAGATCAACAAAAAAAGTGGCAAGGATCCGGTCGATATCTTCGGTCAGGCCATGTCAAACGTGCGCCCCGTGGTCGAAGTCAAATCACGTCGCGTCGGCGGTGCCAACTACCAGGTTCCGGTGGAAGTGCGTCCTTCCCGGCGTAACGCGCTGGCGATGCGCTGGCTCAAGGAGGCTGCACGTAAACGCGGCGAGAAGTCCATGGGCCAGCGGCTCGCGGGCGAACTGCTGGATGCGGCCGAGGGTCGTGGCGGTGCTATGAAAAAGCGCGAAGAAGTTCACCGCATGGCCGAAGCCAACAAGGCTTTCTCGCACTTCCGCTTCTGATAAGGAATTCCATCGTGGCACGCAAGACACCTATCGATCGCTATCGCAATATCGGCATCTCGGCGCACATCGACGCCGG
>CAISDD010000574.1 GCA_903883985.1 uncultured Pseudomonadota bacterium
AGTTCGGACTGCGCGGTAAACAGACTGATTTCGATCTTTTCCGGCAGCCGGTAGATGCGCTTGTCGCCGCTCAGTTCAAACTGCCGTTGCTCGACATCCATGGTCAGTGCCACTTCATTCTTGTGCAGTACCGCTTCGCTCCGCGCCTTGCGCAGTCCAGCGGCAACCTGACGGGCGGCGGCCTTGAGTTCCGCCCCCGACACCCCTGTGGCAATCATCGGCGCCGCCATCGCATAGGCAAGCCCCATGATCACCATCACCACCAGCATTTCGATCAGGGTGAAACCCCTGTGGCGGAATGGCGTCACCAGCTTGTCAAGTCCTTGTTCTCGCCCTCGCCGCCTTCCCTGTTGTCCGCACCGAGTGAACTCAGGTCATAGAGGCCATGCTGGCCCGGCGAAGCGTAACGATAGTCGTTGCCCCACGGATCCTTGGGCACCGTCTTCTTCTTCAGGTAGGGTCCGTTCCAGCCGGCGAGGCCGGAGGGCGCTTGCACCAGGGCCTGCAACCCTTCCTGGCTGGTGGGATAGCGTCCGGTTTCCAGCTTGAAGAGATCCAGCGAGGCGCCGAACTCCTCGATCTGCAGCTTGGCGGAATCCGATTTTGCCCCGCCGAGATAGCCGATGACCTTGGGACCCGCCAGACTGGCCAGCAGGCCCAGTATGACCAGCACCACCAGTAGTTCGATGAGGGTGAAGCCCCGTTGCGGCCCGCCCAAGCATTTGCTTTTCATAATCCAGCTTTCCCCCACAGTAATCAACAGAATCACATTGCCAGATCGTTCACACTCAGTATCGCCACCAGCACCGACATGATGATGCCGCCGATCACCAGACCCAGCCCCAGAATCAGCACCGGCTCCATGAGCGCGAGCATGCGCTTGACGGCGTTCTGCACCTCGCGGTCATAAACGTCGGCGATGCGGATGAGCATTTCCTGCAATTTGCCGGTTTCCTCGCCCACCATCACCATGTGCACCGCCAGCTTGGGGAACAGGCCGGTTTCCATGAGCGGCTTGCCCAGGCCCAAACCTTCCTTGAGTTGGGTCGCAACCGTACCCAGCCCTTCCGACATCACGGTGTTGTTCAGCGTTTCCTTGGCGATGGAAAGCGCCGTCAGCAGGGTCACGCCGTTGCCGATCAGGGTACCGAGGGTGCGGCCAAAACGTGCGACCTCCAACTTGGCCACGAGGTCGCCGACCAGGGGCAAGGCGAGAAAACGTTTGTCCCATTTGTAGCGGGTTTCGGCCTGTTGCAGTTGACGTGAAAACCACGAATAAATTCCGATTGCCCCCAGGACCATGGCCCACCAGTAGTGCTGGACAGCATCGCCAGCGGCAATGACGATCCGGGTGGGGAGCGGCAGCGCCTTGCCCGATTCCTCGAACATCTGGGTGAATTGCGGCACCACCCAGACCAGCAGAACGGCGACCGAGAGCACCGCCACGCCGACCAGAATCGTCGGATAGATGAGCGCCGACTTGACCGTTTCCCTGAGCTCTTTCGATCGCTCCATGAATTCGCTGAGGCGCTGCAATACCACGTCCAGAGCGCCGCCCGCCTCGCCG
>CAISDD010000575.1 GCA_903883985.1 uncultured Pseudomonadota bacterium
ACCGGCTTCAGCGGCGGGACTTCCTGGGCGCCACCAGCCACGGCGACAGGAGGCGATTCCGTCAGGCCCTTGGACATGACCAGCAAGCCGAAGGCCGCCGAGGTCGCACCCTCACCAATGCGAATGGACCCGGGCCAGTGAACGCCATTGGTGCCGTCATCGATCTGGTTGTTCACAAAATAACTGTCGTACTCGTTCTGCCAGTTGACCGTTCCCAAGGCATTGCACCAGGTCGGTACGGTCAGATCGGTGATGCCGGCGTTCTGCAGACCCTTCTTCACGGCATACATGGCGTAGTTGTCGCCGATATTGCCGTAATCCCAGCCCGTATCACACCAGTCGTTGCCGATATAGTTGATCGCATTGGCCAGTGCAGTGCCGCCAATACCGGAATATTTCATCTGGATGATCCCGGAGCCGGTCTTGGCCACGTTGTTCCACTCTCCCCACCATGTGTAGCCGAAGGCACCATTCCCGGGGTTTTGGCTGTTGCCGGACCAGACCTGCATCAAGCCCTTGACCCAACCGGGTGGTGAAATAGACCAGGGTGCCTGGCTGGCTGCGGTGAGGCCAAGAACCGGCCACTGCGATACCGAGTTGTCGCTGCTGCAGTAGTTCGCGCTATAGCGCCAGCCGCCATAACCACTACAGCCAGGACTCTCTTCCTGGGCATAGGCGATGTAATCGACCACATCTTCAAGGATGGTCTTGTAGCTCATTCCTTGGACGCCAGTATCTCCCGAGGGAAATCCGCAGGTTGATACATGAGTCGGATCCTTGCTGTTGGCGATGGCCATGGCCACGATGCCGTTTCGATAAGCGTTCCCACCGGAATAGTATTCATAGGTTTTCAAGCCATTCCCATTGAGGTCAGAGTCGGTGTAGGTGACGTTATCGACAGCAGCGGGCGTTGTGCGCAACTGGCCTTCGATAAACCACAGTCCCCGCTGCACCGTGTCGGCATAGATGTCCTGATCGTGGTCATTGGTCGCGCGGTGGTTGTAGTCTTCGAAGGCGAGCACCGCCAGACCGGTGTCGCCGGTCCAGTCGGTATCGCTCCAGTTGTAGGCATCGCAGCTACTGTTTCCAGTGATATTCCACGATAAACGGCTCATGTAGAGGTACTTGAGCGCCCGCTGTATTGCCAGGTTCTTGCGCACATCGAGCGTGTTCGGCGCGACGTCGATATAGACCTTGGCGTTGGCGGTGTCGGTGCCCCCGGCATCGATATCGGAAACCGTGAGCGTCGCGACGAATGAACCGGTGGCAGAGTAGACATGGCTCTCGGCGATATTGTCGGCATTAACAACCGTGCCTGTGGTCGAACCCTCGCCAGCACCAAAATCCCAAGTGTAGGTCAAGGGCAGGCCGCCGGTGTACTGGGTGACCCTGCCCCATAGTTCCAGGTTATTGCCGGGCCAGGTATACGGTCGGCTGTCCCACGCGTTGGGTGGGGTGGAGGCACCGCTTGGCATGACGCTGATGCTCAGTACGGCGTAAGCACTCGATGCAATTAAAGCCATTAGGACCGCCGCCAGGAAGGAGGTCAGGCCACTTCGCAATAAAATGTTCCGCATTTTATTTCCCGCCTTTTGAAAAATGGTTGGAACGAT
>CAISDD010000576.1 GCA_903883985.1 uncultured Pseudomonadota bacterium
CACGAGCGCGTTCACTTTGTCCCGACAGGCCGGGTCGCCCGTGGCCGCGGCCAGTCGTGCCAATCCCGACACAATCTGTCCAAACACGCAGAAGATGTCCTTCGAATACCAGCCGCCGGGATCGACCCCCGGCGCGTCCTTGCCGGCCCGCGCGCGAAAGCCTTTAAGCAGGTCGTCATTGGGCACGCGCCGGTAGTACTCGCGAATCTCATCCTGCTCACGTCGCAGCATGCCGTCGCCCAGCGACACCTCGCCGAACTCGAAGGGTTCGAGCACCACTTTCCCGGCGGCATCCGGCGCGGCCTGCATGCTGGACAGAATGATCAATATCGCGG
This sequence comes from uncultured Pseudomonadota bacterium, assembly GCA_903883985.1. GTDB lineage: Bacteria > Pseudomonadota > Gammaproteobacteria > Burkholderiales > Thiobacillaceae > PFJX01. The sequence continues at coordinate 336 of CAISDD010000576.1, forward strand.
TGAACATGGTGAGCGTCTCCTGTGCCGCCATTGTCGCCACAGCGGAATGTGGCAATCAACCTGCGCCGGGTGCTGTTGCAATGGTCACGCGGTCGGCTTAACATAGCCAAAGACGCCGGGGCGTCCGGCGGGTGTCAAGGGTGCGAACGAAACCCGGGACCACGGGTTGGGGAGATGTACATGAACATTCGGCAGTTGCGCGATCTGGCGATCAAGTTCATCGGACTGTGGTGCCTTATGAGCGGAGTTCTCACGATTCCATTTATCGCGAGCATGGTGGGATACTCCTTCGATGCTGGTTTTCATTTTGATCACGTCCTGAGTACGCTGCTCTATCTGGCAATGCTGCCGCTCTATTTCGGGTTTCCGTATCTCCTACTATTTCAAACGCATGGCGTGGCGGCTGTGTTGTGGCAGGAGGAGGAACTCAGCACAGGACCCGACTTCGACACCTCACTGGAGACCTGCGTGGCATTGATTGGCGTGTATTACATTCCGGAAGCTCTCTTCAAGGTGATGTCCCACCTGGAGTTCTTCGCGGTTAGGCCGGAGGGTGCGTCGGGATACGGGTATACTAATTTCCTGCCTGATGCAGTTATGCTCGCCGTTGCCGTGCTGTGCATCGTCAAATCAAAGGCGATAGCGGCGTATATCCGGAACTGCACGGAGTAAGACGACAACAACGAACAAAGGCGGCATGCGCCATCTCACGCAACGCCTGATCGCGGGGTTTCTCGACCACTGTGGTTGTGCCTCATCTGCCGTCGTCGGAGGTCCCGAAGGGACCAATGTGAGTAGCCGGAGGTGACCGAAGGGAACCTCCGGTATACGGAAGAAGCGCATTTCAACCCCGCAGTGGGTTGAATGTAAATGGGTCCGGCCCAAGTGCTCCGAACACATTCAACCCGCTACAGGGTTGAGGGTTTTCTGGGAACTGTCTGTCCCGGAGGTTCCCTTCGGTCACCTCCGGCTACTCACATTCTTCCCCTTCGGGGAAGTGACCACTCACGTGTACCGAATGGTCTACTCACATTCTTCCCCTTCGGGGAAGCGACCACTCACGCGAACCGAATGGTCCACTCACATTCTTCCCCTTCGGGGAAGCGACCGCTCATGCGTACCGAATGGTTTTTGGGCATTGCGGTACAAGCGCGCCGTGACGACAATTGACACCTTCGCTCATCGCCGGCACAGTGACCCGCCTACAGCGCCTTTACGCGCGCGATTTCTTTGCCGGTCATGTCGACGGTGTGGATGGCGCAGGCGAGGCACGGGTCGTAGGAATGCACGGTGCGCAACGCCTCAAGCGGCTTCTCTGGATCGGCGACGGGGTTGCCCTGCAGTGCGGCCTCCAACGGACCGGGATTGTTCTTGTCGTCGCGGGGGCCGAGATTCCACGTGGAGGGGACGACCGCCTGGTAGTTGGTGAGCCTGCCGTCATTGATCACCACCCAGTGCGAGAGTGTGCCGCGCGGGGCCTCGTGGAATCCAAAGCCCTTGATTTCACCCTTGGGGAAGGTGGGCGGATTGAAGATGGTTGTGTCGCCCTTGCCGATGTTCTCGACCAGCAACTTCCAGTGCTTATCAGCGTGGTCGGCGAGTGCGGCGCAGCGGATGGCGCGGGCCGCATGGCGGCCCAGCGTGGAGCGCAGTATGGCGGGGGCAAGCGTTGTGCCGGCGACCTTGCCCGCCGTGTCGAGCAATTGGCCGGTCCACTTCTTGTAGACCGCATTTCCGGCGGCGTTGGCCACGAGCACCTGGGCGAGCGGGCCGACTTCCACGGCGCGGCCCTCGAAGCGCGGTGCCTTGGACCAACTGTATTTTTTCGCCGGGTCCCAGGGGGTGTACTGGGGGACGGTCTGGCCGCTCCAGGGATGCAGCGGCGCGCCGCTGTCGGCGTAGTAGGCGTGGGCGCTCGACTCGGCCACGCCGTCGCGGAAATAGGCATCACCGAAGGCGGTGATGGCCCGGAAGGAGTTCGGGTCGGCGGCGTTGAGCGTGCCGCCGGGCAGGTCGAAGGCCAGACCCTTGGTGTCGAGCGGCAGGTCGGGCACGGCCATGTAGTCGCTGACACCCGCGCCGTAGCCGAACCAGTCGGCGTACATCGCGCCGATGGCGCACACGTCGGGGAAGTAGACCTGCTGCACGAAGGGAATCACCTCGTCGAAGAGGCTCTTCACCATGTAGAGCTTTTCCATGTTCAGCGTGGCGGGGTTGTCGAGGTTGATGGCGTTGGCGACGCCGCCCA
>CAISDD010000577.1 GCA_903883985.1 uncultured Pseudomonadota bacterium
CCCTGAAAATCCCCTTCCCCTACATCGTGCTGGGGGCGGGCATCCTGGGCTTCATTGGCGGCAAGGTCTGGCCGGAAAAGTTCAAGGTCGGCGGCGGCCACGGCGCTTCCAACAAGACCTACGGACCGGCCCTGATCGACGACGACACGCCGTCCCCGGAACACACCAGGTTCAAGCCCATGTACTTGGCCCTGCTGCTGCTGGCGGGTCTGGCTCTGTGGGGTGCTGCCATGCTGACGCTGAGTAACCCGGTACTGAAGGACATGGGCGCGTTCTTCACCAAGGCGGCATTAGTCACCTTTGGCGGCGCCTATGCCGTGCTGCCCTATGTCTACCAGGGCGGCGTCGAACATTACCAGTGGCTGACCGCCACGCAGATGATAGACGGCCTGGCCCTGGGCGAAACCACGCCGGGCCCGCTGATCATGGTGGTGTCCTTCGTCGGCTTTGTCGGCGCCTGGAGCAAGCAGATCTTCGTGCCGGATGCCCTGTTCCTGGCCGGTTTCGCCGGCGCTGCTGTGGCTACCTTCTTCACCTTCCTGCCCAGTTTCATCCTGGCAGGAGCCCCTCTGGTCGAGGCCACCCACGGCGACCTCAAGTTCACGGCACCCCTGACCGGCATCACCGCCGCCGTGGTCGGGGTGATCCTAAATCTGGCGCTGTTCTTCGGCTGGCATGTGATCTGGCCCCATGCCAGCGAGGCGGCGCCCTTCTCCGGCGGCTTCGAGTGGTTCTACGCGCTGATCTCGGTGGCCGCCTTCCTCGCCCTGTGGAAATACAAGCAGGACATCATGAGAGTCATTGGCGCTTGCGCGGCCATCGGTTTGCTCTACGGCTACTTCGTATGATCAAAGAGCGTAGCGCTGACGGCCGGTGGGGCTAGCGCTGCAGCTTCCTCCCCCGCCAGAGCAGATACACGGCCGGAATCAAAAACATCGACAGCAGGGGGGCTGTGACCATGCCGCCCACCATGGGGGTGGCGATGCGCTGCATCACCTCGCTGCCGGTGCCCGTGCCCAACATGATGGGCAGGAGGCCGGCCAGGATCACGGCGACGGTCATGGCCTTGGGACGCACCCGCAGCACGGCGCCGGCGACGATGGCTTCCAGCAGGTCGGCGCGGGTGTTGAGGCTGCCTTCGCGTTCCCGCTGGCTCACCGCCTGATCCAGGTAGATCAGCATCACCACGCCGAATTCGGAAGCCACGCCTGCCAGGGCGATGAAACCCACGCCCACCGCCACTGACAGGTTGAAGTGCAGCAGGTAGAGCAGCCAGTAGCCGCCGATCAGGGCGAAGGGCAAGGTGGCCATGATGAGCAGGGGCTGCCAGAAGGTGCGGAAGGTCAGGAACAGCAGCACGAAGATGAGCGTCAGGGTCAGGGGCAGCACCAACTTCAAGCGCGCCATTGCCCTTTCCATGTATTCGTACTGGCCTGACCAGGTGACAGAATAGCCGGTCGGCAATTTGATTTCCCGGTCGACTCGGGCGCGCGCCTCGGCGACATAAGAACCGATGTCCCGCCCCGTGATGTCAACGTAGATCCAGCCGTTGGGCCGGGCGTTCTCGCTGCGGATCATGGCCGGGCCATCCGCCACCCTGATCTTGGCCACCATCCCCAAGGTCACGTTCGCTCCATTCGGCGCGACCATGGGCAGGCTGGCGAGCGCGGCGAGACTGTCGCGGTCCTCGCGGGGAAATCGCACCTGGATGGGGTAGCGTTCCAGTCCCTCTATGGTCTGTGCGATCACCGTACCTCCAATGCCCACACCCACGGTTTCCTGGATTTCCGCCAAGGACAGACCATAGCGGGCGGCTGCCAGGCGGTCGATGTCGATGTCGAGGTAACGCCCGGCCGCAGCTCGCTCGGTCGAGGCAGAAGTAGTGCCGGGTACGGTCTTCAGCACGGCCTCGATCTGGCCGCCGATGCGCTCGATTTCCTTCAGGTCCGGCCCCGCGATCTTGAGCCCGACCGGACTCTTGATGCCGGTGGCGAGCATGTCGATGCGCGTGCGTATGGGCATGGTCCAGTAATTGGAGAGGCTGGGGATACGCACCGCGTTATCCAGTTCGTGGAGGATGCCGTCTATCGTCATGCCGGGGCGCCATCGTTCCTGCGGCTGCAACTGGATGGTGGTCTCTAGCATGGTCAAGGGGGCGGGGTCGGTGGCGGTTTCCGCTCGACCGACCTTGCCAAACACCGTCTTCACCTCCGGCACGGTCTTGATCATGCGGTCGGAGAGTTGCAGGAGTTCTTGCGCCTTGCCTGCGGACAGGCCGGGCAGGGTAGTGGGCATGTAGAGCAGATCGCCTTCGTTGAGCGGCGGGATGAACTCGCTCCCGACCCGGCTGATGGGCACCCAGGTGGCCGCCAGCAGCCCCAGGGCCAGCACCAGCAGGCTCTTGGGGTAGCGCAGGGTGAGGCCGATCAAGGGCCGGTAGAGCGCGGTCAATAAACGATTAAGCGGATTGCTGTGCTCGTCCGGGATGCGCCCGCGTAAAAAATAGCCCATCAGCACCGGGATCAGGGTCACGGACAGGCCGGCGGCCGCGGCCATGGCATAAGTCTTGGTGTAGGCCAGGGGCGCGAACAATCGACCTTCCTGCGCTTCCAGGGTGAACACGGGCAAGAAGCTCACGGTGATGATCAGGAGGCTGAAGAACAGGGCCGGCCCCACTTCCACGGCGGCGTCGCCGGCCAGGCGGAAATACTCGGCGGAATCCGGAACCCGGTCGGGATGGTCCCGGCGCCAGGCCTCCAGGTGTTTGTGGCCGTTTTCGATCATGACGACGGCGGCGTCCACCATGGCGCCGATGGCGATGGCGATGCCGCCCAGAGACATGATGTTGGCGTTCACCCCCTGTTCGCGCATGACGATGAAGGCGATCAGCACTCCCAACGGCAAGGAGACGATGGCGACCAGGGCCGATCTCATGTGGAACAGGAATGCCAGGCAGACCAGGGCCACGACGATGAATTCCTCCAGCAGCCTGTGGGAGAGGGTGTCCACCGCGCGTTCGATCAGCCCGGAGCGGTCGTACACGGGCACGATCTCCACGCCCGGCGGCAATCCCTTCTTGAGTTCGGTCAGCTTCTTCTTGACCGCCTGGATGGTGTCGCGAGCGTTCGACCCGGAGCGCATCACGATCACCCCGCCCACGGTTTCACCTTCGCCGTTGAGGTCGGCCATCCCCACGCGCAATTGCGGCCCCACCTGGATGCGCGCCACGTCCTTCAACAGGACCGGCACGCCGTTCTCGCCCGTGGCGACGGCGATGGCGGCGAAGTCATCGACCGTCTTCAGATAGCCGCTGGCCCTCACCATGTACTCGGCCTCCGCCATTTCCACCACCGAGCCGCCGGTCTCCTGGTTGGATTGCTGCACTGCCGCGACCACACGGGAGAGCGGCAGCCGGTAGGCGCGCAGTTTTTTCGGATCGACCACGACCTGATATTGCTTGACCATGCCGCCCACGGTCGCCACCTCGGAGACATTGGGCAGGGCTTGCAACTCGTACTTCAGGAACCAGTCCTGGAGGCTGCGCAACTGGGCGAGGTCGTGGTGGCCGGTTCGGTCGACCAGGGCATATTCGTAGACCCAGCCCACTCCGGTGGCGTCCGGTCCCAAGCTGGCCATCAGCCCCAGGGGCAGCTTGGAGGCGATGCTGCTCAAGTATTCCAGCGCCCGCGAGCGAGCCCAGTAAAGGTCGGTGCCGTCCTGGAAGATCACGTAGACGAAGGAATCGCCAAACATGGAATAACCGCGTACCGCGCGGGCGCCGGGCACGGAGAGCAAGGTGGTGGCCAGGGGGTAGGTGACCTGATCTTCCACCACGCGCGGCGACTGGCCGGGGAATTCGGTGCGGACGATCACCTGGACATCGGAGAGGTCGGGAATGGCGTCCAG
>CAISDD010000578.1 GCA_903883985.1 uncultured Pseudomonadota bacterium
GGGCTTCCGGCTGACGACGCGGATGCGGACGTCCCCGGCGGTTGTCCGCATCCCGTGCGCGCCTGCCCGCTAACATGCCCCGCCACCTCACCCGCACCAGGGATGCAAATAATAGGTCATCCAGCCCTTTAGGCGCCGTAATGAAACAAATTCAGCAACTGCGACTCATCTTCTTCAAAGAAGGATAAATCGTGTAGTTCCACTCTCCGTGGAAGTCGTGCGGTCGTCTGGGTACCGCGGCCATCTCCTCATCGGTCACCTTGATAGAGGTCTGATACAGGCTCGCATCGAGTTGTGCGGTGACGCGGAGCCCCTTGCGCGTGGTTGTCGCCCCGATCAGATTCACAGCGACCTCATGGCTGGTCAGCGGCCGTCCACGCCAGTTGCTGGTGATGTGGCAAAAGAGCTTGTGCTCGATCTTGTTCCATTTGCTCGTTCCCGGAGGAAGATGGCAGACTGTGATCCTCAGCCCTGTTTCGGCTGCAAGCTTTCCTAGTTCGACCTTCCAAAGGCGGACCCTTGAGCCGTTGCTTCCACCACCGTCAGCACAAATTAGTAGACGCTTGGCCTTGGTATAGGTTTGATGACCATCGGCTTGCCACCACCGCCTGATGCTCTCGACAGCAAAGGCAGCTGTGTCGTGGTCAGTACCCACATTGACCCACCCAGCATTTTGCTGTACGTCGAAGATACCGTATGGCGTCACCTTGCCCAGCACTGGGTCTTTGAAGTCGTAGACGCCAACTTCAACCGGCTCCCCTTGAGGCGTCCACTCCCGTCCCGCATTCTTGAAATCTCCAATATTCTCTTTCTTCTTCGCATCCACCGAGATCACAGGCTGGGCCGCTTCCTGAAACTCTCTGACTCGATCGTTGATGTAGCGGAACTGCTCGTCTCGGTCAGGGTGGTCTGAGCCCTCGCGGTTCTTCCTGTTCGCCTGCAGGCTATAGCCCAGTTCATGGAGCAGGGTGGCGACCACGTCGTGGCTTACTTGAAACCCCTCAGCCTTGAGAGCTTGCGCCAGGTTGCGTGTACTCTTGGTCGTCCACACCAACGGAGACATCGGATCGCCACGTGTTTCGGGAGCGACAAGTGCCTCGAGTCGCTTGAGAAGCTTTGGATCTTTGTCACGAAGTCTTTTGCGGCCGCCACCGTCCTTCCGAGACACATGGGGAGGCAAGACAATGGGCCCCATCAACTCGTCAAGCCCTTTGCGCAGCGTGTTGCCGTCCACCCCGGTGAGTCGCGAAACTAGGGCTGTTCCGCCGTAACCAAGAGCCTTGGCCTCTGCAGCGAGGTAGAGACGTCGCTGTCGCTCATTGAGGTGGGGTAGCAGACTCGTCAGTTTCTGCTGGAGGAGGTTTTCAGATTCGGCGGTGTTCTTCTTCACCACTTTGCCGTTCTCTCCACGCCTAGACAAATCCTCCGTCTCCTGCAAGAATCCTCGAGTTGGCTCAGTGGTGCGGCTGCGACCCACTTGGCTGTTCACGCACCGCAACTCCGCTTGAAGGGCGAAATAATTGAGTTTGTTTCATTACGGCGTCTAAGCGGGTCAGCCGATTGATGGACGTGATGGGGCTGGAGGCTATCTATCCGAAGCCGAACCTGAGCAAGCCCGCGCCAGGACACAAGATCTACCCCTACCTGCTGCGTGGAGTCGAGATCGTGAGACCCGACCAGGTCTGGAGCACGGACATCACCTATATCCGCATGCGCGGTGGCTTCCTCTACCTGGTGGCCGTAATTGACTGGTTCAGTCGCTACGTGCTCTCCTGGGAGCTGTCGAACACGATGA
>CAISDD010000579.1 GCA_903883985.1 uncultured Pseudomonadota bacterium
ATCGTTCATCAGCATGGCGTAGAGAAAGGAAATCAGGGCGTTGAAGCGGTCCAGCGGTGGGCGGCGGGTGCGGCCATCGAGCGCGAAAGATGTCCGCATCTGCGGCTTGACGATGAGGTTGAGTGCGGCGAAGTAGCCGCGTGCTGCTTCGCCCTCAACGCCACGGAGCTCATCCAGTGTTTTGGCGACGGCCGCCGCGCGCAACGAGGCGGCGAGGTTGTCGGCGGTTCGACCAAGGCTTGCCGCTTCTTCGGCATCCCCCGTTTCACGGGCGCCGCGTTGCAAGGTGACACGGCTGTTCTTCAACTTGCCGGCAATGCAGGCGCGGGCGTGCTCCAGGGTGGCGGAGGGGTCGCCGGCGGCTTTGTGCTGGGCCAGGCGCAGCAGGATATTTCCGGATACCGGGCCTTCCAGCCTGGCCTTGAAGCGGCCATGTTCGTCCAGCAGCACCAGGGACTTTCCCTCGTCAGCGAGCCGATGCATGAGGGCGGGTGAGACCATGACATTGCCGAAGGTGACCAGGCCGGACAGGTGATGCAGGGGCACCTGGAGTTTTTTCTCTCGATCGACGTCGATGCGCACGGTTGAATTTTCCAGATGCGCGTAGGCCTGGGGCGTCATGACGTAGAGCGTGTTCTGCAGGGTGTGCATGTTATTCCTCTGGAACAAACAGGTCGGCGCGTTGCCGCCGAAGCCGACTCGACTCGCCCAAAGCCTCCGGCTGGCAAATGCCTTTCAACGAACATTCCCGACAGCGCACGTCATTCACCGGTGGCGGCAGGGTGCCGCAAGCCAGCATGGCGCGGATGGCCTCGGCAGTAGCGATCACCTTTTCACGCAGGGCAGGCGTAATGGCGACTTCGCGGCGGCGGTGGCTGCTGGCGTGGTAGATGGCGCCCATGGGCACCGAGCGGCAGAGCATGTCTTCCAGGCAGAGAGCCTGGGCGGCGAGCTGGATGTCGTCATAGTGCTTCTGTCGCTTGGGGCCATGCTTGAATTCCACCGGGTACACGGTGCCATCCGGGTGGAATTCCACCAGGTCGGCCTTGCCGATGAGGCCGAGGCGGTCGGACCAGAGGGGGAGGGCACGTTCCACTTTCACGCCGGCTTTCATCTCGTAGCCGGGGGCGTCCACCAGGTGATGCACGGCCTGGCCACGGGCGGTGTGGATGTTGTCTTCGAACGCCTGTTCAAGGTGAATGAGGCCGCACTGGCGCGGACAGTAGGCCCAGTGCTGAAGGGCGGCGAGGGGGATGGGGTCGAGTTCAAGTGCTGTCTGAGTCATCTCGATGCTGCTAGCATGAATCCATCTTGTTGATTAGACGGAGAAAGACATGGGCGCGATGCTGGATGAACTAGAGGCGCAAGCCATGCAATTGCCGTTGAGAGACCGCAGCGAACTGGCGCACCGCTTGTTGGTTAGCCTGGACGGTGAACCTGATGGCACCCCGGAAGAAATTGCCCAGGCCTGGGACGAAGAAATTGCCCGCCGTGTCGCCGATATTGAATCGGGCCGCACTGAATGGATTCCGGCGGAAGATGTCTTCGGCAAAATTGACGCCATGATTGCCGAGCGGGCGGGCCGTTGAGGGTTTCCTTCAACCCCGAAGCTGAACGAGAGTTCTGTGAAGCCGCTAGATGGTATCTGGACGAAGCCGGGGTGAATCAGGCCCGCGACTTTCGCAATCAAGTCCACCGTACCTTGCAGTTGCCGCGTGAACACCCCGCCGTCGGCACTCCTGGACGAAACAAGACTCGCAGCCTTTTGGTGCATCGCTATCCCTATTCGGTGGTGTATCGCATCGAGGCAGACGACCTCAGCATCATCGCTGTTGCCCGACACAGCCGCCGCCCGGGTTATTGGGGCGGGCGGCGGTAGGTCGGTTTCTCAAGCCAGTCGTAGCAGCGTAACGCCGGCCGGTAGGCCGTTTTCATTTACCGCCACGTCGTAATCAGCGAAGCTACGTGCCACGGCCACGCCTTCCTTGAGCTTGGGCTGGACGCGCTCAAACAGGGCATGGGCGGGGGCATTGCCGAGTTCCGAGTCATGCTTGAACACGTAGAGGCCGCGCGTGGCCATCTCGCCGCGGGCGGCGGAACGGTCGTGCTCGAACATCTGGCCCAGGGCTTGCCAGAGCAGGGCCAGGTCGTCCTCGCCAAAGCCGGTCTGCTTGGCGAGGAAGCTGGAGACGAAGCCATGGGCCATGTAGAGGCCGTAGGGGACGGTGTGCTTGCGGCCCATGGTGCGGTTGTCGCCCCCCTGCTTTTCCGCTTCCGCCTCGGTGGCCACGGCCATGCGGGTGATGGAGTGTTCCTGGGCGATGACCGGGTCGATGGAGCGGGCGAAGGTGAGTTGCACCGGGCCGCGCACCTGGCCGCAGTTGATACCAGTGGACATGACCGCGCCGAAGGTGCGCACGTCGTAGAAGTTCTGGCACATCCAGTCGCGCGCCTGGTTCACGTCGTCGCCGCTGCCTTTGCGCTTCTTGTCCTTGCCGGTTTTCTTTTCCGGGGCCGCTTCCTGGGCGGCTTGCGTCGCCACGGGTTCATCCAGTTTCAGGGCGGAATAGGCGCGCTGGTGTTGCAGGTTGAGGATGGCTTTTTCGCGCACGTAGATCTCGAAACGTTTCTCGCCGGGGGCGGGGTCGCGCTGGTCCTGGTCATGGGTGAGGGCAACGAAGTTGCGCACCTTGCGCTTCAGCGCCACGTCAGTCACCAGCCCATGGCCAGTTTCCGCATCCATGCGTGGCAGATTTCCTGCATCGGGGTCGCCGTTGGGGTTGCCGGCGCGCACAACAAAGAGACGCACGAAATCGTAGCGGTTGGTCCGGCTCATTTGGTTTCTCCTTCGGGGGTGGGGGTGGTTTCGGGCTTGGTGAAAAAGGTTTGGCGTTGGTGGTAGTAACCCAGGGCGAAGCGGCCCTGGTCAGGTAAAGCCAGTTGGCGTGGGAAGTCGGCCAGGCTGCCCATGATTTCACCGATGAGGGTTTCCATCTGCACGGCGCGGCCCCGGTGGAGCTTGCCCAGGTGGTGGTTCTTCAGGCGCAGCAGGGTGGTGAAGACCGATACCGGGGTGCTGGAGGCGGCGCCGTAGTAGCGGTCGCGGATGGTGGCGTTGAGTCCTGGACTGGCTTCCTCCTGGATTTTTTCCAGGACAGCAAACAGGCGACCCAGGCGATAGGCCGGGTTGGTGTTGGCGGGATCGAGCATGGGCAAATACTCCCTTTCTGTGGATGGGCTACGGCGGAGGAGACGGTTGAGGCTGGCCTTGATGACGGCGGTGCGGGCGTAGGTGGGCTTTTGTTCCGCCCGGCAGCGCTGCACCGCCAGGTTAAGCAGCGGCGCGGGGTAGGGCAGGTCTTCCAGGATGGCGCGCAGGACTTCGCCGCCCAGGTTGGGGGGGATGTTGTCGGCTTTGCCCAGCAGGGCTACGCCGGTGAGCAGCCGGAACAGGGAAAGATGCTCCGGTTCGTAATCCGCATGCACCAGGCGGATGTCCTCGAAGTGGCGCTGGATGCGGGTCGCCAGTTCCATGGCCGAGGCGGTTTCCCAGAAACGGATGGCGATGCGCGCGGCATTGGGGGCGAGGCCTAGGACGTGGAAGCGGGTATCGGCGTCGCCCAGCGCGAACTTGCCGGATTGCACGGCGGAGTAGAGGGCGGTCAGGGCGCCGGTGCCCTGGGCCGGGTCATCGCGCATCACCTCGCCGAACAGGTTTTCCAGTTCGTGAGCCTCTTCCGCCCAGAACACCGTGGAGGTGTCGCCCACCTGCATGCGCTGGCGGGAGTCGCGTGCCAGCAGGTGGTTGAGCGTGGTGGTGTAGGCGAAGACAGCGGCCTTGCCGACAGGGGCGTTTTCGCCCTGGCGTTCTCGCTTGCCGTAGGACTCGAAGGCGCGGGCATTGAAGGAAACGATATTGGCGCCCGAGGTCTGCGCTCCCCATACGCCCTTGATGGCGGGGTGTAGGCGCTCGATGGCGGCGGTATCACCACTGACCAGGCAAATGCCGGTGGGTTGGTCCGCCGCGATTTCGCCACTCGCTTCACTGGCCAACACCACGACGGAGCGCTGGCAGACCAGTTCCAGGTCGCCATGTAGGCGGAAGGTCATGACCGGGTTGACGGCCAGGATTTCCGGCCAGGCCGGATGGCTTTCGAGCCGAGTCCGGTCCGGCGCGTCCAGGAAGGCCCGCACCGCGCGGAGCCCGGCATCCGCCCGGGCCGCTTCCGGCAGGGCGTCGAGCCGGGCGCGGTAGGCTGCGTGTTGTTCTACCACACGCTCCGGCTTGCCGCGGGTATCCACACCTAGTACATATTCGGCGTTGTCCCAGAGCAGATTGGCTGCCACGCCGGAAGTCTTCTTCACCCCTTGTGGCACCAGAAAGCGTTGGCCGATCTTCTTCTTGCCTTCGCCGGAGCGGGTGTCGGCCAGATTCACCAATTGACCTTCGGCATCGATTTCCAGCACGAAGGGGATTTCCTTTTCTTCCAGGCCGAAGGCGGGCAACCGGTTCTTCGGGTCCGGGTCCGCCTGTTTGCGGCGGTAATAGGCATTGATGGCTTGCAGGATCATGACCGCACCTCCTCGCTGTTCCAGGCAGGAACATTCACCACCCCGTTGTCCATCGAGGCGCGGAAGAAGCGAGGCTGGGGGGCGTCGGGATGGGTGAAATCCAGGTCGTGGAGCATGAAACCCAGGTCACGGGTTTCGTCGACGGGCGGCGGTTCGGCGGCGAGATCGTCCACCAGCCGGAAGGCGGCGGCAAACTCTCGGCAGCCCAGATAGGGCTGGTTGACGCATTGCCCCTTGGCGGCGCGGCGCGCGAACATTTCCTGGAATTTCATCGGCGTGTTGTCCGGTGCGGCCCCCGGCAGCACTTCCAGGTCGGCATGAACCCGGTAGGCCACCTCGCGCAGGAACAGACCGGCGCGCTGCTGGCGTTCCTCCTCGATGTACTGCGCCAATTCCCCTGTGCCGTTCTTCATGGCGGTTTCCACATTGCGGCCGGAAACGACGCCGGAGACTTCATTGCGTCGCAGGTTGATCCAGCGGATGGGCTTCAAAACTTCGATCCTGCGGACGTGCCAGCGGATGGCCGGCTTCCACAGGATGGCCTCGAAGCAGGCGCGGGCGGCGGAGGGGGTCATGACGTCGTAGCTGACCCGCTCGACTTTCATTTCCGGGCGGGTGAAGCAGGCGTAGGGGCCGGTGAGTTCCAGGCAGTAGGTTTTCATCTATTCCTCCCTTGATTGGTTATGCGGGCAGTACCTGGACGTAACCGGCTTTGCCGTAGTCGATGATTTTTTGGTCGTGGGTGACGAGTCTCAGATTCAGGACACGGGCGGTGGCCACGAGAAAACGATCCGCCGGGTCGCCGTGCGGATTGCCCGGCAGCAAAGTGCTTTCCAGCGCAATCTCGACATCCAGGGGTTGCAGACGCAAGCTGGCCCCGGTGAGGCTCTCGCGAACCCAATGAATGAGCGGCGAGGACAAGGTGATTCGACCCTTGGCGAACTGCATGCCAATTTCCCAAACGCTGATGGCGGAAACGAAAAGCCGATGTTCGGTACGCGCCGCATCTATTTCCGCGATCACCGCCGGGGACAGGGCGCCATTGACCCCCTCCATATACCAAAGCCAGATGTGGGTATCGAGTAGCAAGCCCGGCATGGCCTATTTCTCCTCAGGTTTCAGACAGGCATAGAGAGGATCTTCGTCACCGGATTCGGCGGACCAGACTTCATCGAGCGATTCCAGGATGTCGCCGTGTAAGGTCACCGTGCCCTTCATGTAGCCGAACATGCTCTTTGGCGTTTCCTCGACGATGGGCACCAGCTTGACCAACGGCTTCCCGCGCTTGGTGATGACCAGCGGCTCATGGGTCTTGGCAACGGTATCCATCAATTTCAGGCACTTGGCCTTGAATTCGGCGGCGTTGATGTTCATGGCAACTCCTTTATGACTATATGAAGTGGTCATGTTAGGCCGCCCCTGTTTACGAAACAACCCACGCCGCAGCCGGTACCGCCCCAGCCGCTTCCCCGTGCAGCAAGCCTAGCACCGGGTGGTAGAGCAGGTCGCTGACTTGCACGAACAGCCCCGGCACGGCTTCCTCGATGTCGCCCTGTTCCAGCAATTTCATGGCTTCTCGTTGATGGATGTTTACGGTGTAGCGCTGGAGCTTGCGCATGAGCCAGCGTTGCGGGCCGTCTTTGCGCAGGGTGGCGAGTAGTGCATCCACCGAGTCATCAATGCAGTCCGGATCACGGTAGCGAACGATGACCGGGGCGCTGTCCTCGTCCTGGATCAGCTTGAATTTCTCGGCGGCTGTGCGGAAGTTGACCTCCAAGGTCTTGTCCACCTTGAGCAGGTCGGCGATGCCGTGTTGGTCCAGGTCGCAGGCGTGGTAAAGCTGTTCGAAGTAGCGGGCAAACAGGGCGCGCTCCAGCGGATTGCCGTTACAGCCATGCAACACGCTGCGGCAGGCGTTCTCGCCTTTCAGCAGCAATCCTGGCGGGGCGGGTTTGGGTGCAATGAACACCACCACTTCAGCCCGCTCCAACTTTCCTTCCCGATTGCACCGCCCCGCCGCCTGGGCGATGGAGTCCAGGCCGGCCAGCGCCCGGTAGACCACGGGGAAGTCCACGTCGACTCCGGCTTCCACCAGTTGGGTGCTGATGACACGGGTGGCGATGCCCGCCTTCAATCGGGCCTTGATGGACGCGATGGTCTGGGAACGGTGGGCGCCGCACATGAGGGCGGAGAGATGCAGGGTGCCAGTCGGCATGCGTTGCCAAAGTTCACGGGCGTCGCTGCGGCGGTTGACGATGGCCAGCACCGAGTCGTGACGGGCGAGTTTGTCCGCCAAGGTATCCCAATCCGTCGGCGCCTGCATGTCGGCGGGCAGGGTGACGTTGACCCGCTCCAGAGCACGGTAGAGAGCGTCCGGCTCGTTCACGATCTCGCGCACGTTTTCCAGGCCGACGATGTTTTTTCGCGGGTCGAAGTATTCACGGGTGGAAAGGGCGGGCTGAGTGGCGGTGGACAGCACCACGGTGACGCCGTAATGCCGGGTGAGCAGGTTGAGCACGTCGAGGATGGGTTGCAGGAATTCCGGCGGCAGGAGTTGCGCTTCATCCAGCACCACGACAGCATCGACGATGTTGTGCAGCTTGCGGCAGCGGGATGTTCTGGCGGCGAACAGGGATTCGAAGAACTGGACGTTGGTGGTGACGACGATGGGCGCGTCCCAGTTTTCGCAGGCCAGGCGGCTCTTGCAATTTTCCTTGTCAGGTGCGGCCTCGGCATTGCTGTGATGTTCGATCACCGCTTCGCCGAAGATGCTCCGGAAGGTGTCGGCGGTCTGCTCGATGATGCTGGTGTAGGGGATAACATAAATGATCCGCCGCTTGCCGTGACGACGTGCGTGCTCCAGGGCAAAGGCCAGGCTGGAGAGAGTCTTGCCGCCGCCGGTGGGAACGGTGAGGGAGAACAGGCCTGGGGCTTCGGCGCCCTTGGCGCGGCATTGCGCCAGGACTTCGGCGCGCTGCTGGTTGACGGGCGTGTCCGGCGCCTTAGCCGCCAGGCCTACCATGTGCCGGCCGAATTGGGCCAGCAGTGCGTCAATGTCCGGCCAGCCTTGTCGGGAGGCGGCCTGGATGGGATTCATGTAGGCCTCGGTATCGAGGAAGTCGGCATCCACCAGGCAGGAGAACAGCATCCGTACCCAGAGGGTGAAGCCTGCGCTACCGCCGGGGATGGCGCGCAGGTCGGGCTTGAAGGCACCCGGGTCGAGGATAGCGGCGGGTGGGCTTTCGGCCAGGGCTTGTTCCAGTTCCGCACGGCTGGCGGGGTCGGCGAGACGCTCATTCAGACCCTGGTGCCAGTCGTCCAGTCCGGCATGATGACCAGCGATGAGGTAGGCCAGGACGCGGCCAGCTTCCTTGAATGTGGCGCAGGCCAGCAGGGCGCCTGCGGTGGAGTGGGGTGAACGGCCGGGCTTGTTTTCGATGTGGGCATCCACTTCGAAGCCGCTTACTTGCCGGATGTAGTTCTGGAAGCGTGGCCGGTATTTGCCCAGGTCATGCCATTGCCCCGCCAGCCGTGCCCAGTCCTGGCCGAATTCACGAGCGAAACTGGCAGACAGCGTAGCGACACCGGCCAAGTGTTCGGCCAAATCATGGGGTGGGCGCCATGCGCCGGTTTCATCGCGGGCGACATGGGCTATGGGCAGCATCCTGTCAGTCATAAGCGCCTCCTCAGTAACTCGCCCGAACGGATTTGTGCGCGAGCAGTCCAACCGCGAGGCCGTCCGCGCTCTTGGCCAAGATATCCCTTACCAACTCGGATAATTCCAAAATTCGTTGGATACCAATCGCCTGCCATTGATTTAAATTTTCCTGGGCATTCTCTCCTCCCATGCGATTTCTGAAAATATGTAAACACACGCAACCACATTTGTTTATCCCATATTCCGTCGTTGGCCGTGCCGCAGGAGCGGGCTTGCCCGTGTATGCCGCCGTCGTACCGCGGGCAAGCCCGCTCCTGCGTGGTCGACATGAATTCAGCGTTTCACCAGGATCACTCGGTTTATAGGCAAGTTACGCAACCTCACTTATGGCGAAATGCATAGGCAGTTGGTCGTGCGGCTTTGGGCTTGGCACCTTGCCGAACCAGAGGAGAAAGGACGACCGCGCCGATTTGGTTAAGTTCAGCTTGCGGGCGCTTTATCCATGCGGCCAGGGACGCATCAGATCGGAGGCCCGGTGCAGAACGCCACCGCACGCACAACCGTGTCCCACCCGCCGGTTCGACGTCGATACGCGGAAGAATGTAGAGAAATTTTGGTTCTGACAGGATAGCGTGGCACACTTAAGTGGTCTCCTGTCGTCGTAACCAGAGACTCCCTCTAAGGGTCGTTCGAGTTCCCCGAGGGGGATACCCCCCCGGCCATTATCCTGCTTGATCATCCCGGCAGAACATGCCATCACGGCCGGTGACCATGCTCACCCGACCTGCCAGACGCATACGCCGGTGCCACATTTCAAAGGAAACCCGAATGAATATCGAGCGTGACAGCATCCAGGCCGCAGTACGGGCCAAAGTGATCGAACTGGCGAAAAACCTGGGGATGGATGCCAGCGATATCGGCAACGACGACCTCATTCCCGCTACCGGGTATGTCGACTCCGCTGCCATCCTGGAACTCGTGGTCTGGTATGAAGACGCCTATCAGATGCCGCTAAAGCAGGAAGAAATCAACATCGACAACCTGGGCTCGATCAACTCGATGACCGACTTCGTCGTGCGGCGCAAGGCTGGCATCTGAAGCCGGTTTTGTATCGCCTTAGTCGGCGCGCCGATTGCGGGTCTCCATCAACGCATTGCGTGTGTGCTCGTGTTCCAGTTGCTCCAGCCACCACTGCAATGCACGACCACGCGCCGACGCCGCAGTCTTGCGCCAGGCATAACTGGCATGCACCTGCTGTAGGGCTCGCTCGACCTGCTTGGCGACCAGGCGACCGGTTTCGATGTAGGGCTGGGCGAGTCCATCGGGCAGGAATCCGCAGCCCAATCCCCGCAACTGGGCTTCGAGTTTGGCGTGCATGGTGGTCACTGTGAAAACGTCCTGCCCCCCCAGGAGGCCGATGGAGATGCCGTGGCCCCGCTGTACCGAATCCGCCGCCGCCACCAGGCGATGTCGGCGGATGAGCTGATCGCTCAAGGGCTCGGCGGCCCGGGCCAGAGGGTGATGCGGCGCTACGGCGAAGACGAAGCGCTGCGTGCCGAGTGGGCGCATCTGCAAACCCGCCGTGGCGGCGACTTCCGCCACCACGCCCAGGGAAAGATCGGCCAGTCCTGAGGTGAGTGCGTCTAGCGTTCCGGACAGGGTCTCGGCACGTATGCGCAAGCGTGTCGGCGGTTCGAGCGCGAAGAAGGCCTCACACAACTCCATTACCGTGGTGTGGTTGACGATGCTGTCCACGGCAATGGTGAATTGCGGCTCCCAACCTGTCGCCACTCGCCGCACCCGGTTGGCCACGGCATCGATCTCGTCCAGGAGACGGCCGCCCTCGCGGATCAATTCCTTGCCGGCTTCGGTCAGGCGCGCCTGCCGCGAACTGCGGTCGAACAACAGGACATCGAGCGCCTCCTCGATCTGGCGCACCCGGTAGGTCACAGCGCTGGGCACCACGCCGCCCGCTCGGGCCGCAGCGGCAAAACTGCCGCTGTCGGCGATGCGTTGCAGCATCACCAGGGCATCGGGCGTCAGGACATCGCGGGCAGATGGGGGGGGCTTCATGCGGGTAATCGTTCGTGTATTTTGAATGATGCCAGCAAAGCGACTGCACCGCAAAGCCATCACACGGGCCTAAAGTTCCGCCATCTCGCTGCCATCACGGAAGACCGAACCATGCTGACCCTTCGCAAATCACAGGATAGAGGCTACGCCGACCACGGTTGGCTCAAGAGCCTCCATTCGTTTTCCTTCGCCGATTACCACGACCCTGAACACATGGGCTGGGGCAAGCTGCGCGTGATCAACGAGGATCGCATCGCCCCAGGCAATGGCTTTGGCAAGCATGGCCACCGCGACATGGAGATCATCAGCTACGTGGTCTCGGGCGAATTGGCGCACCAGGACAGCATGGGGAACGGTGCGGCCATCCCGCCAGGCGACGTGCAACGCATGAGCGCGGGAAGCGGGGTCACGCACAGCGAGTTCAATCATGCCCAGGACGCCACGACGCATTTCTTCCAGATATGGATCGAACCGAACCAGCGCGGCATTCCCCCGAGTTACGAGCAGAAGAGCTTTACCGAAGCGGAAAAGCGCGGTGTCTTGCGCCTGGTCGCCTCAGCGGACGGCGCCCACGGTTCGGTAAGGATACATGCCGACGCTTCGCTCTACGCCGGATTGCTCGACACCGGGGAGTCGGCCACATTGCCCCTGGACCCTCGGCGCCTGGCCTATGTACACCTCATACGCGGCAAGCTCAAGGTCAATGGCCAGCCGCTGCTAGCCGGAGATGCGGCCATGCTGGCCCACGAAAGCTCTCTGGAGCTTGGCGAAGGACAGGACGCCGAAATCCTGGTCTTCGACCTCGCCGCCTGAACCTCGACCCAACCACCCCACCCACTGGAGATACACCATGAAAAAAATAGCCCTCGTTCTCGCCCTTTCCTCCCTCGCCGCCGGCGCTTACGCCGCCCCAGAGACCTTCGTCATCGACACCACGCATACCGCGCCACGCTTCGAATACAGCCACTTTGGCTATTCCAATCAGGCGCACAGCTTCGACAAGACCAGCGGGAAGGTCATGCTGGATCGCGAAGCCCACACCGGCTCGGTCGACGTGAGCATCGACGCCAAGTCGGTCAACACCGGCTTTGCCTTGTTCAATGAGCACATCCAGGGCGAGGATTTCTTCAACACCGCGGCCTTCCCGACCATCACCTTCAAGTCCACCAAGGTGAAGTTCAAGAAGGACAAGCCCGTGTCGGTTGAAGGCGAGCTGACCATCAAGGGCATCACCAAACCGGTGACGCTGACAGTGACCTCCTTCCAGGCGATGCCCCACCCGATGATGAAGAGGGAGGCGATCGGCGCCAATGCGGTCGCCAAGGTCAAGCGCTCCGACTTCAATATGGGCAAGCATGCCCCCTACGTTTCCGACGATGTGACGCTGAACATCGCACTCGAAGCCATCAAGGAATAAACCCCGTGGCCTGCTGGCGCGAGATCGGCCGGCGGACTCCGCGGCCGATGGCCATCCTGGCCGTCTCGGCACTCGGGAAGACACCTAGGTTCAGACTTCCTGATCCAGGCCGGGATTTAGGCGGTTAATTCCGGAATGCGCTTGGCCCTCTTTTCGGGAATTGGATCTTTAGTCATTTCGAGAAAGCGATTGCTGCACGGCGATGAGGATGGGGCGGGCTTTCAGCCCTCATGTTTTGGGTCGATGGTTCCTGAGGCGTTGCCCCAGGCTGGTATGGCATCGGGCCTTTGGCCCTTTTCGCGCCAAAGGCGCACCACCATCACAGTCCTGTAGGGTGGATAAGCAAAGCGCATCCACCTTTGGCGGCGGTGATGGTGGATGCGCTATCGCTTATCCACCCTACGGGTTGGGAAGGCCGTCCGCCAGTTGCGTAGATTGGGTTAGCCGACGGTTTCATGTCGGCGTAACCCAACAGTCTTTGAAACCGGCGCCATGATGATTGACTCCCAGTCCCCGAAAGGAAAACCAACGACACCGCTTTCGTGACGCCTTGACTCCAGCCACGGATGCTCCGCCTCTGGGGTCATCTGCGCGATGGTGTATTCCCGATACAGAATCGCTCAGTCGCCCGGTGTTTCGCCGAACACTGCCTGCCACAGCGCCTTCACGGCGGCAATTTCCTGGAGCAAGCCGGCGTGCTCGACACGAGCCTGCTCCGCGCCTTGCAGTTTCACGACGTGTTGCCGGCGGCGCAGTTCTCGGTAGGCGTCGGCGGCTGCCAGGGCGAGATCACCCGGGATCAATTTCAAGGCGCCAGCGATTTTCAGCAGCGCGATGTTGCCGACGTTGGCGAGTAGTTCGGGATGCCGCGGGGCATTAGCGAGCACCAGATATTGCACGCTGAACTCGACGTCCACGAGGCCGCCACAGTCGTGCTTCAGGTCGAACAGACCGCTGGAATTAGGGTGGCCGGCCTGCATCTTCCGGCGCATTTCCAGGACATCGGCGCGCAGTCTTTCCGCGTCGCGCTCGCGGCCCAATACGTGCTCGCGAATTTCGGCGAAGCGTTCACCCACGCGAACATCGCCGCAGCAGAAGCGGGATCGGGTCAACGCTTGGTGTTCCCAGGTCCAGGCATGGTTCTGTTGATAGTCGGCGAAGGCCGCCAGGCTGCTCACCAGCAGGCCGGAAGCGCCGTCAGGGCGCAGTCTCAGATCGGTTTCATAGAGAGTGCCTGCCGGCGTCAGGGTGGACATCCAGGTATTCAGACGCTGCCCCAGGCGAGCATAGATAGCCTGGGCATCAGGGTGCGAGTCATCGTGCAGGAAGACGATGTCCAGGTCGGAGGCGTAGCCAAGTTCCTTGCCGCCCAGTTTTCCGTAGGCGATGACGGCGAAGGCGGGTTGCTCGCGGTGGCGGCTGGGCAAATTCGACCAGACCAGATTCAATGTGGCTTCGAGCAGCAGGTCGGCCAAATCGGAGAGATGGTCGGAAAGTTTTTCCACGGTCCACATGCCGGCTAGATCCTGCGCCAGCAGGCGGAAGACTTCGCTCTGCTTGAAGTGCCGCAGGGCATCCATCTGCCGTTCTACATCCCCTGTATGGCCGTGCAGTTGCTGCTGCAACTGCGCACGCGCCGACTTCCAGTCCGGAGCGGCCATGAGTTGGCGCTGATCGAGCAGTTCGTCGAGCAGGTGCGGCTGCAGGGCCAGATAACTCGCGGCCCAGGGGCTGCTGCTGAAGATGCGCGCGAGCTGCATCAGCGTCTGCGGGTATTCCTTGAGCAGGGCGAGGTAGGGTGCGCGCCGGCACAGGGCTTCGAGGAGATTAAGGATGCGCGTGAGCGTGTCCAGGGCGTTGGGGAAGCGTGCGGCCACCTCCACTAGCGGCGGCAGCAGGCCATCGAGCGCGACCTGGTTTTGAGCCGGCAGGCTGGCGTAACGGCTGCTGTGCTTGAGCGCGCGCAGGCGATCCAGCGCGGCCAAGGCATGCTCACCGTAGCCTGCGCCTTGCAGGCGAGCCAGCGCTTGTGCATCGGGCAGTTCACACAGGCTGGCAAGCGGATGGCCGGACTGGTCTTGCTGCGGCGCACCAAAGACTTGTTCGAACAGCCCCGAGACACGGCGTCGCATGGGTTGAAGTCGCTCCAGCAGCGCACCCCAATCGGCAAACCCCATCGCCCCGGCCACGCGCCGCCGCTCTTCCTCGCCCTCTGGTAGCGTTTGCGTCTGGGCGTCGTCAAGATATTGCAGGCGGTGTTCCAGGTTGCGCAGGAAGACATAGGCCTCGTCCAGTTCCCGTACCTGGGTTTCCGGCAGCAGGCGCAAGGCACCGAGCTGCAGCAGCAGGGTTCGGGTCGGCCGCATCCGCAGCGCAGGCTCCTGGCCGCCACGGATGAGCTGGAACACCTGGGCGATGAATTCGATTTCACGAATGCCGCCGGGGCCCAGCTTGATGTTGTCGGCCCGGTCGCGACGTTCGACCTCGCGGCGGATCTGGGCATGCAGTTCGCGCATCGAGCCGAAAGCGCCGAAATCCAGGTATTTACGGAACACGAAGGGGCGGCGCAGCGCTTCGAGTTCCTCGCCGCGATCCCCTGTGAGAGCGCGGCCCTTGATCCAGGCGTAGCGTTCCCACTCGCGTGCCTGGGCGTAAAAATACTCTTCCAGCATGGCGAAACTGCAAACCAGGGGCCCGGAGTCACCATAGGGGCGCAAGCGCATGTCAACGCGAAACACATGGCCGTCGCCGGTCTTGTCGTCGATGGCATTGATCACGCGCTTACCCAGGCGGGTGAAGAACTCGAAGTTGGAGAGGCGGCGAATTCCCCCCCTCTCCACCGGGGAGAGGGGTTGGTGGTCAGAAAGACCGGAAACCACCACGGGGATACCGGTCTCGCCTTCCTCGGGAAACACGAAGATCAGGTCGATGTCCGATGAAGCGTTGAGTTCGCCCCCTCCCAACTTGCCCATGCCGACGATGATTAGTTGCTGCACGCGCCCGGCGGAGTCGAGCGGTTCGCCATGGACGGCGGCGAGCTCGCGGTGGTGGAAGGCGGTGGCCACGTCCAAGCTGATTTCCGCAAGATCGGTCAGGGTGCGAGTGACCTCGGCCAGGTCGGCCAGGCCATTCAGGTCGCGCAGCATCACGCGCGCGAACACCCGCTCGCGCAGGCGGCGCAACTGGCGCTTCAGTTCTTCTTCGCTGGCGATGCCATACAAGCCCCAGCAGCGCAGCGATTCTCGACGCTCCCCTCGCTCGCAGGGAGAGGGGGTGGGGGTGAGGGAAACCGGAGGGGCCTCTTTACCGCCTCCCCGGTTGCCCGGGAAGTCCACCATTTCCTGGCGCAAAACCGCGCTGCCGAGTGTTTCCAGCAGCCAGTCGCTCAATTCTGCACGGGCTTCGAGGCGGGACGCCAGCCAGCGGCTGAAGGCTGTGGCGTGTGAGATCATTTCCTGGGCTGGCAAGGGGGGCATGATGCGTACAAAATGCGAGCTGATTGAACTGCTCGATTTTGCGCCTTCCCCGCAGACTGCGGAGTCGTCGTCGCCTTGGCGACTTACGAATCCGATGCTCCCCTTACAGGGAAGGAACACGCACCCGCCCGCCAAGGAGACGCCTGTCATGAGTACCAGCATCGAATCCATCCTGCATGAACACCGCATTTTCCCGCCTTCCCCAGAGTTCATAGCCCAGGCCAACGTCTCCGGCATGGAGGCCTACAAGGCGCTGTGCGCCGAGGCCGAGGCAGACTACGAAGGCTTCTGGGCTCGCCTGGCCAGGGAACTGGTGTCCTGGAAACAGGATTTCACCAGCGTGCTCGACGAATCCAACGCTCCCTTCTACAAGTGGTTTGCGGATGGCAAGCTGAACGCTTCCTGGAACTGTCTCGACCGCAACATCGAAGCCGGCCTGGGCGACAAGGTCGCCATCCTCTTCGAGGCCGATGACGGCCAGATCACCCGGGTGACCTATAGGGAACTGCTTTCCCGCGTCGCCCGCTTCGCCAATGCACTCAAAGGGTTGGGGGTTGCGAAGGGCGACCGGGTCATCATCTATCTACCCATGTCGATCGAAGGCGTCGTCGCCATGCAGGCCTGCGCGCGCATCGGCGCCACACACTCGGTGGTGTTCGGCGGATTTTCCGCGCAATCCCTGCGCGACCGCATCGAGGACGCGGGCGCCATGCTGATCATCACTGCGGACGAACAGTGCCGTGGTGGCAGGAACATCCCGTTGAAGCCCGCCGTCGACGAGGCGCTGACCCTGCCCGGCACCGGCAGCATCAAAAATGTGGTGGTCTATCGGCGTAGCGGCGGCCCGGTGGTCATGACCTATGGCCGCGATCTGTGGTGGCATGACTTGGTGGCGAATCAATCAGAAATCTGCGAGCCGGAATGGGTGGGCGCCGAACACCCCCTGTTCCTGCTCTACACCTCCGGCTCCACCGGCAAGCCCAAGGGAGTGCAGCATTCCACCGGCGGCTACCTGCTGCACGCCATCCTGACCATGAAGTGGGCCTTCGATCTGAAGCCGGACGATGTCTACTGGTGCACGGCGGACATCGGCTGGGTCACCGGCCACACCTATATCACCTACGGCCCGCTGGCATGCGGCGGTACCGAACTTGTGTTCGAGGGTGTGCCCACCTTCCCCGATGCTGGCCGGTTCTGGCGCATGATCCAGGAACACCGAGTCAACATTTTTTATACAGCGCCAACCGCGATCCGCTCGCTGATCAAGCTGGGCGACGGCCACCCCGAGCATCACCCCGACCAATACGACCTCTCCAGCCTGCGCCTGCTCGGCACCGTGGGCGAGCCGATCAACCCGGAAGCCTGGATGTGGTACTTCGAGAAGGTCGGTGGCGGACGTTGCCCCATCGTCGATACCTGGTGGCAGACCGAAACCGGCGGTCACATGATCACTCCACTGCCCGGCGTCACCCCGCTGGTGCCCGGCTCCTGCACCCTGCCCCTGCCCGGCATCATGGCCGAGGTCGTCGACGAGATGGGCCATGACGTCGGCTGGGGCAAGGGCGGTTTCCTGGTCATCAAAAAACCCTGGCCGGCGATGATCCGCACCATCTGGGGCGATCCGGATCGCTATGTGAGGAGTTACTTCCCGGAAGAACTGGGCGGCAAGCTTTATCTGGCCGGAGATGGCTCGGTGCGCGACCCCCATACGGGTTACTTCACCATCATGGGTCGCATCGACGACGTGCTCAACGTCTCCGGCCACCGCCTGGGCACCATGGAAATCGAATCCGCCCTGGTCTCTCACCCTATGGTGGCGGAAGCCGCAGTGGTGGGCAAGCCGCACGACATCAAGGGCGAAGCCATCGTCGCCTACGTGGTGCTCAAACGCGCCCGCCCCGTCGGCCTGGAAGCCAAGCAGATTGTGGTCGAGCTCAGGAACCACGTCGCCCACGAGATCGGCCCGATCGCCAAGCCCGACGAAATCCGTTTCGGCGACAACCTGCCCAAGACCCGCTCCGGCAAGATCATGCGCCGCCTCCTGCGCACCCTGGCGCGCGGCGAGGAAATCACCTCCGACGTCTCCACACTGGAAAACCCGGCCATCCTTGAACAACTCAAGGAGGTGATTCAGTAGGAACGCCTTCAGGCGCGATGTTTTTTTCGCGGCTCAAGGGGGCGTGCAGTAGGTTCTAGGCTCGCATCGATGCGTTTGAAACCAACACGGAAACAGGAATATGCTCAACAACTGGCTGAAAACCACACTGCTGATGGCAGCCATCGTCGCCTTGTTCGGGGCGGTGGGCATGATGCTGGGCGGCGCCAAGGGTATGCTGCTGGCGCTGCTCCTGGGCGGCGCCATGAATCTTTGGGCCTACTGGAATTCCGACAAGGCGGTTCTGCGCATGTATAACGCTCAGGAGGTCGGGCCGGCGGATGCGCCCGAGTTCTACGGCGTCGTCGCGGAACTGGCGCAACGAGCGCGCCTGCCCATGCCCCGCGTCTACGTGATCGACGAGGCGCAGCCCAACGCCTTTGCCACTGGGCGCAACCCGGAACACGCGGCCGTCGCGGCCACTTCCGGCATACTCGCCATGCTCTCGGCGCGCGAATTGCGCGGGGTGATGGCGCATGAACTGACCCATGTAAAGAACCGCGACATCCTCACTTCCACCCTTTCCGCTACCGTCGCAGGCGCCATCGCCTCGCTGGCGCAGTTCGGCTTTCTCTTCGGTGGCGGCCGCGAGCGGCCCAACCTGCTGGTGCAATTGGCACTGATGATACTGGCCCCCCTGGCCGCCACCCTGATCCAGATGGCGATCTCACGCGCGCGCGAATTCGACGCCGACCATGGTGGGGCTGCCCTCTGCGGCGACCCGGAGGCGCTCGCTTCCGCCTTGCGCAAGATCGAGGCCTATGCGCGTGGTACGCCGATGCAGACCGCCGACTTGCACCCGGAAACGGCCCAGATGATGATCATCAACCCGCTTTCCGGGGGCGATCTTGCCGGGCTGTTTCGCACCCACCCAGCCACGGAAGAACGCGTCGCCCGCCTGCTGGAATTCGCCCGGCACCGGGTCTCGTGAATGTCCGGAAACCTTCTGTAACACCTCCTTGCAAGCGGTAATGGTTCGGACATGGCCAGCTTACCGTTCTCCTCCAGAGTGGATACACCGGTCGCGCATTTCGCGTGTACGGAATAACACTAGGAGTCCCATCATGAAAACCCCTGCCCTGGCGATTCTCGCCCTTCTGTCCCTCCTGGCCGGCTCCGCCCAGGCCGAATGTCTGCCTGGAGCTCCCGCCGGGCGGCAGGCCGTTCCGGCCGACATGAGCAAGCTTGAGGCCGCCTTGCGTGGCGGCCAGATCACGCCCTACGAAGCCGGTCGATTGATGCGCCAGCAATGGGAAATCGCCCAGTTTCAGCGCGGCTTTCTGGATGGTGGGCAGGCCACCCATCCAGGCGAGGGGTGCGGCTCGACACTGAACATTAACCTTGCTCCGATCGGCGATATGGCCAGTACCATGGCCGGTACCATGGCGAAAAACGGCATGCAGACCGCCTCGACCATGATGCGTGTCCTGGTGCGGGAAACCCAGCGCTTGATCAAGGAAAAACAAGCCAGGGAAGCGGAAGCGCTGGAAGATCCCATGCTGATCCAGCCATAAGTGAAGCTTGCACCTGTTTGCAATTCAGACCTGGGTGTAAATCATCATGGCGCCGGTATCAAAGACTGTTGGGTTACGCCGACAGGATACCGTCGGCTAACCCAAGCTACGCAACTGGCGTACGGCCAGCAAAACCCGTAGGGTGGATAAGCGATAGCGCATCCACCATCACCGCCGCCAAAGGTGGATGCGCTTTGCTTATCCACCCTACGGGACTGCACTGGTGTGTGATTATGCTTGCATCTTCAAACCGTCGGCTAACC
>CAISDD010000580.1 GCA_903883985.1 uncultured Pseudomonadota bacterium
ACCCAGATGCCTTCGCAGCGGACAAACCAGATGCCGAGTGGTGGATGCTCTCGACCGCCGGCAAGGAGGGCCTGTCGGCAACTGGCAAGGAGCCTGAGCGGGTGGCTGACTGTCGCACCCTGGCGGGACGCCTGCGGTGCGGGGACTATAAGTTACTGGAGCAGCCGAAGACGGTCCGCGACAAGGAGGGGAAGGAGAAGACCGTCACGACCTGGACCTGGCGCATTTCCCCGACTCGCTACCGCGAGTGGGAAGCACTTCTGGTGGATCGAGCGAAGGTGCGGGACTTGGCCGAGATCGGGCGCATCTTCGAGTGCCTTCGGAGGATGCCGATGTTCTCCGGGATACGCTACCCAGTCATTCGCCTGGCGGCGGAAACCAACAAGCTGTTGGTGAAGACCGGTACTGCGCCGGTTGAGATGCCCAAAATGCCGACCCTGCGGATACAAAAGTTGTGGGGGGGGGGCGATGAGTGACACCTAGGGGATGACGCTGGGTTGCCATCACGGCGCAGCCCGCGTAGGGCGGATGAGCCGGCGTCGTCTTGCCGGCGTTATCCGCCGAATGCCAAACATTCGGCGGAAGGCGCGAAAAACCGCTTTTCCGCCCTACCTCGCTCACAATGCTCCCGAAATCAAAATTCAAGGAATCAGATCGTCAGTCTGGGGGGGCTCGCCACTCTGGCGCTGCATAATACGGTCGAAGGCATCGAAATCCGCGCGATCGCGGCGTGCGGAAAAAAATGCGGCAGTGTTCATGGCAGCCAACTTCTCGGCAACCGCGGTCGCCACGAACTGGTTAAAGCTGGTGCCTTCGGCCTTGGCGCAGCGCACGACCTCGGCCTTGATCGAATTGGGTAAGCGCAACGGGTAGGTACTTGGCGAATTCCTCATGGTCTGATTCTCCGTAGGGCAGTGATTGGCGTTAACACCTCGACACCGAATTGCAAGGGCACAGTGCCGAAATCGCGGTGGTTGAAGGTCACGATGGCCTCCGCGCGCCCATTTACGGCGGCTTCGAGCACCAGTTCGTCGGCAGGATCTCGCAGCAGCGGCCGCCACAAAAAATGCGTCTCGACCGGATCGGCCATGGCGACGACGGCATCAAGAAATATCCCCACCTGATCTGGACTGAGGCCGGCGGCAGCCCCATGTTCGGCACGGCTACATGTCGCCTCATATTCGAGTGCGAGTGCGACGTTAGCTACGAGCGTGAATTTGCACTGGCGGGCAGCCATCAACAGGGCGGCCGAAGCGCCAGTAGGAGTGCGCATAGCGGCAACGACGACATTAGTGTCTAGAACGAACCTCATGCCACCATTATCGTCATATCACCAGTGATATGTCCATAGGAAGGTGCCTCTGGTTTTCTGGCTCACAGCTTGTATCAAGCACCAAGATCAGAGACACGGCGAGCTCCACATCCTTGGGTGGGAGCGTTCCGGCACAAACCGGCGCTATACCTCTGTATCGCAACACAGGGAGAGTCCATGGGGCCCCATCGCGGGAGCCTGACCGGCCTTTGAGCGTGTCCTGCGCGGTGGTTCGTGGCTCAACTTCCCACGGAACGCTCGCTCGGCCAAACGCAACAGGAACACGCCCTCTGAACGGCTCGACAACAACGGTTTCCGCGTCGTTTCCGCGGCCAGTACGCCCCGCCGCCTGAGCCGCGTTCTTCACGGAGAACGCGGGTGTGCCACGGGGAGTCCAGGGCCGGTCAGGGGATGGCAGTCCCCCCGCCCGTCTTGACCGCAAGGTGACGGGCGGGGAGTAACTTCTCAATAAGTCACGGCATAGTGCGGTCAGCGCCCGTTCACGCGGGGTAGTGATGTAACCCACCCCGGGAGAGCAGGTTGAAGAAGCGCTGACGAGTCCCTGTAGCGCAGGCAGCCTTGCCTGCGTCTTTGAAAACAGCCGGCCGGAAGCCG
>CAISDD010000581.1 GCA_903883985.1 uncultured Pseudomonadota bacterium
AGAGGGTTCCACCCCCTTCCCCCTCCGGGGGAAGGGCCGGGGATGAGGGGGTGCCGGCAGCTTAATGAAGGCAAGTTACGCGACATTACTTAGAGCTGCGTAACCGTTTTGGTTCGTCATTCCCGCGCAGGCGGGAATCCAGTTCATTCGTCAAACTTGTGGTTGAACAGCAATCAGATGTACGCGCTGGATTCCAGGCCAAACCCGGAATGACAGATACAAAAATGGTTTCGCGTGATCACTTACGAGAATTCAACGAATCATGGCCAATTGACCCAATGACAACACCAACCACATCCATCGACGTCGATGAAGAGGAAATCAGCCTCCTCGATTTACTGATCGTTCTTGCCAAGCACAAGAAACTCATACTCGGCCTACCCTTGCTGGCAGCGATCCTGGCCCTGGGGGTCAGCCTGCTCTTACCAAATATTTATACGGCCACGACCAAGATCATGCCGCCACAACAAGGGCAATCGTCGGCGCTGGCCGCGCTGGGCCAATTGGGCGCGCTCGCCGGAGGCGCCGGGGGCGCACTCGGAATCAAGAATCCTAATGATACCTACGTCGCCATGATCAAAAGCCGCCGGGTTGCCGACAATCTGATCGACCGGTTCAAGTTGAAAGAACGCTACGAGACGAAGACGCGTGCGGCCACCTATACGGTATTGGATGGCGTGACCAATATTTCTGCGGGTAAGGATGGCATCATCACCATCGAAGTCGATGACAAAGTACCGAAACAAGCTGCGGAGCTGGCCAACGCCTATGTCGATGAACTTTATAAGGTAACGCAAGTCCTGGCCGTAACCGAGGCGTCGAAGCGGCGTTTGTTTTTCGAGAAACAATTAGATAACTCCAGAAACGAACTCAGCAACGCGGAAGACGCGTTACGCCAGACACAGGAAACCTCCGGTGTCCTGGATGTCGGGGCGCAGAGCAAGGCCTTGATCGAAGCCATCGGCAATATACGGGCGCAGGTCGCGGCGAAGGAAGTTCAACTGGGCGCCATGCGCACTTTTGCCACGGAACAAAACTCGGATTATGTCCGCGCGCAACAGGAGCTCACCGGGATGCGTGTGCAATTGAGCAAGCTGGAAAAAGTCGGAGAGCCGGGGTTAATGCCAACCGGAAAAATGCCTGAAGCGGGGCTCGGTATCCTCCGAAAAATACGCGACGTAAAGTATTATGAAACGTTGTTCGAACTGCTGGGTAAACAATATCAAATGGCGCGTATCGATGAAGCGCGCGATGCTTCGATCATTCAGGTTTTAGACAAAGCGGTTCCACCGGAACTGAAATCCAGGCCCAAGCGTTCCTTGATCGTCATCCTGGCGACCCTGGCAGCGGGGTTCCTGGGCGTGATTCTTGCGTTCCTGAAAGAAGCAAATGAAAAGGCAAAACAAGATCCAGAGCAAGTGGTGCGTCTGGATCGATTCCGCAAACACATGGCCTGGAGATGAGGTCGCAGTGGCAACCGCATCAACCTCGTGGATTTTCAAGTTCCCGTGACGGGTCTCCAAGGCTGTAGAAACGCAAGTGGCGCAGGCACGCCAGGACGTAGGGCGGAACGCGAAGCGGTTCCGCCATATAATAACCGCCAAGATAAGTAAGCTGTAGAAACCAATTTGGCTTACCACTGGGCTCCCTCACCCTGCCCTCTCCCGAAGAGGGTTCCACCCCATTCCCCCTCCGGGTGAAGGGCCGGGGATGAGGGGGTGCCGGCAGCTTAATGAAGGCAAAATGAGTTACGCGACATTACTTAGCGGATCGCCCTTCTGGCATCCGCCCTACGCGCTGTACGGTTACAATCAACCTATTTCAACGAGCTAAATTCATGAAAGTTGTCCTTCTTGCAGGGGGTCTCGGTACTCGAATTTCCGAGGAGACGGGACTCAAACCCAAGCCCATGATCGAGATCGGCGGCAAGCCCATCTTATGGCACATCATGAAGATCTATTCCGCCCATGGCATCAACGAATTTATCGTATGTTGCGGTTACAAGGGTTACGTCATCAAGGAGTATTTCGCCAATTATTTCCTGCATATGTCGGATGTCACTTTCGACATGGAAAAAAACCAGATGGAAGTCCACCAGCGCCATGCGGAGCCCTGGAAAATCACGCTGGTGGATACCGGTGAAAACACCATGACTGGAGGCCGCCTGAAACGGGTTGCGCCTTATTTACAGGGTGAAGAAACCTTCTGCTTTACCTATGGCGATGGTGTCAGTGATGTCAATATCACACGGCTCGTCGAATTCCATCGCGCTCATGGCCTTCAAGCCACGTTGACCGCGACCGATCCTCCCGGCCGCTTCGGCGCCATCGACATCCACCCCGATCAGCGCGTCGCCTCTTTCAAGGAAAAGCCCAAGGGCGATGGCGGCATGGTCAATGGCGGTTTTTTTGTGCTATCACCCAAGGTCATCGACCTGATCGTAGATGACCAGACCAGTTGGGAACGGGAACCTCTGGAGAGACTGGCCGAGTCCAACCAGCTCAAGGCCTATGCTCACGGAGGTTTCTGGCAACCCATGGACACCCTTCGTGACAAGGTTTATCTGGAAGAACTCTGGGCCAACGGCAAGGCGCCCTGGAAGGTGTGGGAATGAACTTCTGGAATGGCAAGAGAGTATTTCTTACCGGCCATACTGGCTTCAAGGGAAGCTGGATATCCCTATGGCTACAGAGCCTGGGTGCGGAGATTACGGGGTTTTCACTCGAGCCGCCCACGCAACCCAGTTTGTTTGTTGAAGCGGGAGTTGCGGCAGGAATGAATTCCATCCTCGGAGATATTCGAGATTTACCCGCATTGCAACAGGCCATGCAGCGCGTGAAGCCGGAGGTCGTGATTCACATGGCGGCCCAGGCCCTCGTGCGGTATTCCTATGGGGCGCCGGTGGAGACCTATGCCACGAACGTCATGGGTACGGTGCATCTGCTCGAGGCGGTGCGGAATACCGATACCGTTCGAGCCGTCGTGAACATCACCAGCGATAAATGTTACGAAAACAAGGAGTGGCCGTGGGGCTACCGGGAGAACGAGCCCATGGGCGGCTACGACCCCTATAGCAGCAGCAAGGGCTGCGCCGAACTGGTCTGTGCCGCCTATCGCAATTCCTACTTTAATCGGGAGATATACGCGGAACACTGCGTGGCACTTGCGAGTGCCCGTGCCGGCAATGTCATCGGCGGCGGCGACTGGGCAGCGGATCGCTTGATCCCGGATATCCTGCGCGCCATCGAAGCAGGCAAACCCGTGAACATCCGCAGCCCGCACGCCATCCGTCCTTGGCAGCATGTGCTGGAACCCTTGAGCGGCTATCTGGCGCTGGCCGAAAAACTGTACACAGAAGGCACCCATTACGCCGAAGGCTGGAACTTCGGCCCCGCCGATGAAGATGCCAAGCCGGTACAATGGATCGTCGAACGCCTCACCCGTGAGTGGGGTACGGGCGCGTCCTGGCAACTGGATCAAAATCCCCAACCCCACGAAGCCCATTATCTCAAGCTGGATTGTTCCCAGGCCCGAGGCAAGCTGGGCTGGCAACCCCGCTGGCCCCTTGCCCGTACCCTGGCGAGCATCGCCGCCTGGCACCAGGCTTATCTCGACGGCACCGACATGCGCGCCTTCACGCTCGCTCAAATCTCACAATACGAAACCTCTACCCTTTGAATATCATGGAAAAACAACAACAGATCCGCCAGCAAATCGCCGCGCTCGTCGACGAGTATGCCGCCCTCGTCTTCGCACCGCGACCATTCATCCCAGGCACCACAGCGGTACCCCCCTCTGGCAAGGTGCTCGACGCGGCCGAACTCAAGAACATGGTGGAGGCTTCCCTGGATGGCTGG
Organism: uncultured Pseudomonadota bacterium; assembly: GCA_903883985.1. Taxonomy (GTDB): domain Bacteria; phylum Pseudomonadota; class Gammaproteobacteria; order Burkholderiales; family Thiobacillaceae; genus PFJX01. Next base: position 3,858 of record CAISDD010000581.1, read on the forward strand.
TTGACCACGGGCCGATTCAATGACGAATTCGAGAAACGCCTGGCGGTTTTCCTCGGCGTAAAGCACACGATGACCGTGAATTCCGGTTCCTCGGCCAATCTGGTGGCTTTTTCCACCCTCACCAGCCACAAACTGGGAGATCGCGCCATCAAGCCGGGCGATGAAGTCATCGGTGTGGCCGCCGGTTTCCCCACCACGGTCAACCCCATCCTGCAATTCGGCGCGGTGCCGGTGTTCGTCGATGTCGAACTGGGCACCTACAACATCGACGTGACACAGCTCGAAGCCGCCATCGGCCCCAAGACCCGCGCCATCATGCTGGCGCACACACTGGGAAACCCCTACAACCTGGCCGAAGTCACCCGCCTCGCCAAAAAGCACAAGCTCTGGCTGATCGAGGACTGCTGCGACGCGCTGGGCTCTACCTATCTTGCACCCTCGCCCTCCGAGGGAGAAGGCCGGAGTGAGGAATATGCTCGCCATGTCGGCACCTTTGGCGACATCGGCACCCTCAGCTTCTATCCCGCCCACCACATAACGATGGGCGAAGGCGGCGCGGTGTTCACCAACAACGATGAACTCAAGCAAATCGCCGAATCTTTCCGCGACTGGGGACGCGACTGCTACTGCCCACCCGGAAAGGACAACACCTGCAGCAAGCGATTCTGCTGGAAGCTGGGCGATCTGCCGCAAGGCTACGATCACAAATACACCTACAGCCACCTGGGTTACAACCTCAAGATCAGCGACATGCAAGCTGCCTGCGGCCTGGCGCAACTGGACAAGGCGCCGGGCTTCATCCAGAGCCGCAAGGATAACTTCGCCTTCCTCAAGGCGCGCCTTGCATCCTGCGAAGAATTCCTCATCCTGCCGGAAGCGACGGAAAACTCGGAGCCATCCTGGTTTGGCTTCCCCATCACGTTACGAGATAATGCACCGGTGAACCGTGTCGATCTGCTCAACTATCTAGACCAGAACAAGATAGGCACGCGACTGCTGTTTGCCGGCAACCTGACGCGCCAACCGTACATGATAGGCCGCAATTTTCGCGTCTCGGGCGAACTCACGAACACCGATATTGTCATGAACAATACCTTCTGGATAGGCGTGCAACCCGCACTCACCCGCGAAATGCTCGAATTCTCGGCCGGCAAGATCGAAGCGTTCCTGGGTGTGAATTTTTGATGGCAGTCGAATCTCCCTGAATCAGCACATGGCCCAACACGACAACGCCTACAAAAACATCTTCAGCAACCCGCAAATGGTTGAGGATTTGTTGCGGGGCTTCGTCCACGAAGAATGGGTGGGGTCGATCGACTTCACCACGCTGCAAAAGAGTGGCAGCAGCTATGTCAGCGACGATCTGCGTGACCGCGAGGACGACATCATCTGGCGCGTACAGCAGCATGGTGCATGGGTGTACATCTACCTGTTGCTTGAATTTCAGAGTGCCGATGACCACTGGATGTCGTTGCGTATCATGGTTTATATCGGTTTGCTCTGCCAGGAGCTTATCAAGCGTGGCGAGATTACCACCAAAGACAAGCTGCCGCCGGTATTCCCCATTGTCATTTACAACGGTGCGGCGAAATGGCAGTCTGCGCGGAATATCAGCGGATTGTTTGAAGCGCACTCGGGCGGGTTAAACGCTTACCTGCCTAGTCAAGGCTATTATCTGCTGGATATCGGTCGGGAAACGCGGCTGGCCGAAGACAATAGAGTCAGTGACATGATCCGTTTGGAAACCGGTCCCAGCCCGGAACAACTGCGAAGTGTGATCGCCACGCTGACCGAGCGCTTAAAAGGCTCTGAGAATACCGAACTGCGCCGTGCTCTAACCGTCTGGATCAACCGTGTCGTGCTCAGGCGCCTGGTGCCGGGCGCACCCATCCCTCTGGTCAATGAACTCAAGGAGATCGAAGCCATGCTAGCCGAACGCGTCGTCGAATGGACCGAGAACTGGAAACAACAAGGCTTGCTACAGGGACTGGAGCAGGGACTGGAGCAGGGACTGGAGCAGGGACTGGAGCAGGGACTGGAGCAGGGACTGGAGCGGGGCATGTTACGGGAAGCCAGCAAAATGCTGCAACGTCAGCTTACCCACCGCTTCGGTCCGATCGGTCCAGAAACACGTGCTCGACTTGTTGACGCCACGCTCGACCAGCTCGAGCACTGGGCGGATAACATCCTCGACGCCAGGACGCTGGACGAAGTGTTCAAATAGGCGGCGAAAACATCTACAGAGCACGGGAAAGCAATCAAAATATGGTCCATGATGAACGCTGACGTACCCGCGACGAGTACGATAGCCACTGAAAGGATGCACTGGAGCACGCATTCCCCGAGTTCATGGCTTTCTACTTCCCACTAGCCCACTCCGAGATCGACTGGCTGAGGGGGCACGAGTTCAAGAACACGGAACTGCGGCAAGTCGTGCGCGATGCCGAGCTTGGCAAGCGCTACGCCGATGCCTTGGTCAAGGTCACCCTCAAGAGTGGCGAAGAACGCCTGGTCTACATCCACATCGAAGTGCAAGGGCAACGCGACAGCGACTTTGCTCGGCGCATGTTCACTTACAACTATCGACTCTATGACCGCCATGCCACCCCCATCGCCAGCTGTGCTCGCCGACGATGAAGAGGACTGGAAGCCTGACCACTTCAGTTATGAAATCCTCGGCTGCCGCCACCGTTTTGAATTTCCGGTCGTCAAGCTCCTGGAATGCGCCGATCGCATTACACAACTGGACACAGACCCTAAGTAATGTCGCGTAAGTAAGCTGTAGAAACCAATTTGGCTTACCACCGGGCTCCCTCACCCTGCTCTCTCCCGAAGAGGGTTCCACCCCCTTCCCCCTCCGGGGGAAGGGCCGGGGATGAGGGCCTGCGCCGGCAGCTTAATGAAGGCAAAATGAGTTACGCGACATTACTTAT
>CAISDD010000582.1 GCA_903883985.1 uncultured Pseudomonadota bacterium
ATCGCCGCGAAACCAGTTTCCCTGCTCGTCGCCGATCAAGGGGCGATCCGCGTCGCCATCGGTGGACAAGATGGCGTCGAAGCCGTATTCGGCAGACCAGCGGCGCGCTTGCAGCACGTCGGCTACGCTCACGGCTTCGGTATCGATCGGGGTGAATTCATCGGTGCGGCCCAGCGAGATCACCTCGGCGCCCAGCGCTTCGAGCAATTCCCGCAGCAAGTCTCGCGCCACACTCGAATGCTCATAAAAACCCAGACGCATCCCGGCCAGGGCATGGGGCTTAAAAAAGGCCAGATAGCGATCCAGATACAGCCGCCGGGCGGCGGAGTTGACCTGCGCCAAGGGAATACGCAGCGTAACGGGCAACTCCACGTTGGCTGCGGCGATGCCGGCCTCGTCCGCCTTGGTGATCTCGCCGCTGGGTCGGTAGAACTTGATGCCGTTGCGATCAAAGGGAATATGGCTGCCGGTGACCATGATCGCGGGCAAGCCTTGCTCCTGGGCATAGAAGGCCAGCGCCGGAGTGGGGAGCGGACCGCAATAATCCACTTCCAGGCCGGCATGGCGAATGGCTGCGGCACAGGCTGCCGCGATCTCGGGGCTGCTCGGGCGCAGGTCGATGCCCAGGGCCACGCGACCACCGGCGGGTACCGCGACCACCTGGAGAAACGCTGCACTGTAGGCAAAACAAACCGCATCACTCATATCGACCACCAGGCCGCGCGCGCCGCTGGTGCCAAAACGCACTCCACTGCTGTCCATCAGATATTGAATATTCATGACACCCCCTTGGTATCGAACTTGCTCGCTGCGGCCAATCAGCAGCGCGTTGACTATCAATCAGCAAATAAGCGGTCTTGAAACGACTGCACGCGTTGCAACTGCCGGCGCAGATGCGCACGGGTGAATGGCTGTGCATGTCCGGAGAGCCGCAGCGCCAGGTGGCTGATCATGCCCTGCGCGTGGGGCAGTGGCGCATGAACCGGAACGACTATCAGCCAGAGCAGCAAAACCAGGGACAGCCAGCGGGGTGCGGGCGGACGGGGGAATCGCCTCAGAACGACACCGCTGACCAAGGACCCCAGGAGGAAACCGGCCAGGACCTCTGCGGGAGAATGCGCTCCCAGCGCCAGGCGGGAACACGCCACCAGAAACGCCATGCCTATACCGCAAACCAGAGCGGCCCTCTGCCAGGCCGGTTGCAGCCGTGCGGCGAGGATGCTCAGCAACACCGGCCAGATCGCCGCCGACAACGTGGCGTGGCCTGAGATACCAGTGAAATCGAGGCTGGCGATACCCACGCCCCAGCCCATGAAGGCCAGCTTGGTCGCTACCGTCACGACCGCAGCCAGCGACAGCAAGACCAGCCAGACCCCGGCCTGATAACGCACCCGTGACCACGACATCCACAGCACCATGGCGAGCACGCAGGGCAAAGCCACCTCGGCCTGGCCGAAGCGGGAAATCCAGCACCAGAATGCCGGCAAGAGGCCAGGTTGCAGGCTATTACACACGAAACACTCCACTGAATGATCCACACCACGGGGGTGCGAAGGTCGTGGATGCTGCGGGAAACGGAGCGATGCGGTCAATAGCGGTCGCGTACAAGTCGCGCGCGTTCACGTCGCAACGCCCCCGATTGGGGCAGCCAGCGTAGCGCAGGCATCCTGCCTGCGTCTTGTAGCCCCGTTCCGAACGCCATCCAGTCCTACGCTGGCTCACTCTTTGGGTGAACTGTGACCTCTGTGGGAGCGGGCTTGCCCGCGATGCAACGGTGGCTATCGCGGGC
>CAISDD010000583.1 GCA_903883985.1 uncultured Pseudomonadota bacterium
CTCGCCGCCTACATCCGGCACAACCCGGTCAAGGCAGGGTTGTGCGCGGAGGAAGCCGGTTTCCGCTGGAGCAGCGCGTGGCAAGACGCAGGCAGGGATGCCTGCGCTACACGGGTCAGCCCAGCCGGCGCGCCGGATGCACGCGGCGGTGTGGGAGCGCGGGCATCCCTTGCGTCTTCCGCGACGGTGGCGGCAGCTCGCGATGTAGCGCAGGCATCCCTGCCTGCGTCTTCCGCGACGGTGGCGGCAGCTCCCCCTGTAGCGCAGGCATCCCTGCCTGCGTCTTTTGACGCCACCACGCTAGACTGGCCGGCCCTTGCAGCCGCCATCAAGTCCTGCACCCTGTGCGGCCTGCATAAGAGCCGCACCCAGACCGTCCCCGGCGCCGGTGACCTCCGCGCCGAATGGCTGTTCATTGGCGAGGCGCCGGGAGTGGACGAGGACCGTCAGGGCGAGCCCTTTGTCGGCCAGGCTGGCAAGTTGCTGGACGCCATGCTGGGGGCGCTGCACCTGAAGCGCGGCGAGAATGTCTACATCGCCAACATCCTGAAATCGCGCCCGCCGGGTAACCGCGATCCGCTCCCGGAAGAGGTGGCAGCCTGCCTGCCCTATCTACAGCGGCAGATCGACCTGATCCAGCCCAAGCTCATCGTCGCCGTCGGCCGCATCGCCGCGCAAAACCTGCTGGCGACCGACACCCCCATAGGCAAGCTGCGCGGGCACGTCCACGAATATCGCGGCATCCCCCTGGTGGTCACTTATCACCCGGCCTACCTGTTGCGCAACCCCGCGGACAAGGCGCGCGTCTGGGAAGACCTGGTGCTGGCCTCGAACACGATGCAGCGTCTGCGCTGAGTCTTCTCCATGCTCAACGCACTCTGGATCGGTTTCGTCCTGACCGCCTTTGGCGCCGCCGTGGCTCAGTTCCTGGGCGGCGATCCGGGGATATTCGCGGCGGTGATGCAGGCCGCTTTCGCCGCGGCCAGGACGGCTTTCGAGGTGGCGCTGGGGCTGACCGGGGTGATGTGCCTGTGGCTGGGGGTGATGAAGATCGGCGAGCGAGCAGGCTTCCTCTCGCTCCTGGGGCGTGGGCTCTCTCCCCTGTTCGCGCGCCTGTTCCCCGAGGTGCCGAGCGGGCATCCGGCCCTGGGTTCGATGACCATGAACATGGCGGCCAATCTTCTCGGCCTGGACAACGCCGCCACGCCCATGGGCCTGAAAGCCATGCGCGAATTGCAGGAACTGAATCCGGACAAAGACACAGCCAGCAATGCGCAGATCCTGTTTCTGGTGCTCAATGCCTCGTCGGTGACCCTGTTGCCTGTGACCATCTTCACCTACCGCGCCCAGATGGGGGCGCATGACCCTAGCGATGTCTTCATTCCCATTCTGATGGCCACCTACTGTTCCACGCTGGCGGGTTTCCTGTTTGTCGCGGCCGTGCAGCGCATCTGCCTGGATGCCGTAGTCCTGGCCTGGATGGCCGGCATCAGCGCCGTGGTGGGTGGTCTGGCCTGGCATTTCGCGCATCTGCCTGCGGCAATGATGACCGCACAATCGTCGCTGTCGAGCAATTTTCTGCTGTTGGCCCTGCTGGTGATCTTCCTCCTGGGTGCCATGGTGAAGAAGGTGAATGCCTACGAGGCCTTCATCGAGGGCGCGAAGGAGGGCTTTGCCACCGCCGTGACCATCATTCCCTATCTGGTGGCGATGTTGGTGGCCATCGCCATGTTGCGCGCCAGCGGGGCGCTGCCAGCCGCCGTCGAGGCTGCGCGCGCCGGCGTGACGACCTTGGGGCTGGACGCCGCCTGGGTGGACGGCCTGCCGACCATGCTGATGAAACCGCTGTCCGGCTCCGGTGCGCGGGCGATGATGGTGGAAACCATGCGGGCTTCGGGTGCGGATTCCTTTGCCGGTAGACTGGCCTGCGTGATTCAGGGCAGCACCGAGACGACCTTTTATGTGCTGGCGGTCTATTTCGGTTCGGTGGGCATACGGCGCGTGCGCCACGCCGTGGCCGGTGGCTTGGTGGCCGATCTGGGCGGCTTCGTCGCGGCGGTGTTTGCGACCTATCTGTTTTTTGGCCGATGATTATTGCTAAGTAATGTTGCGTAACTTGCCTTCATTAAGCTGCCGGCGCAGGCCCTCATCCCCGGCCCTTCCCCCGGAGGGGGAAGGGGGTGGAACC
>CAISDD010000584.1 GCA_903883985.1 uncultured Pseudomonadota bacterium
AAGTCGCGTGTTGATGTCAGCAAAGACGCGGTAGGAGAGTTTCTTCCTTGCCTGGGAGAAAGCTTGGGCGCTGACTTGGCGAAGCATGTCCGTCTGGTTCGCCAGCGTCGCGAAGAACGCGTTAAGTTCGTTTTGGACACTAGCCTTGAAGCCGGACAGCATCGCCACGACCAGAACGGGAAAGGTCAGAAACCGTACACGAGTGAATGCGTTGGGTTCGAGGCGAAATTTTTCGCGAAGTTCACCTGTTTTCAGATAGTCAATTAAGTTGACAAGAATAGTCTAAAATTGCAGATGACAAAGTCAATGTCATATATATCAATTACTTACGTAACAATTATATCACAATGCTTACGCTACTTGTGGTTCCGAGTTGCTTAAGTTGAGAGGATTGAGCTGCCATGAGGCAGCGCTTCCCCAGTCCCAATCCTGACTCTCTTGCCACGCTGCCAACGAAACCATGATGACTTGTACACCACGCCTTGCCGCCCTGGCCCTGGGAGCCGTGCTGGCTCTCGGTACCGCCACCGTTGTCGCCCAGACCACCGGCCAGGAAGCAGTGGGGCCCGAACCTTCGCCTCGCATCGTCCTGCCTGCGTTCCTGCCGCTGCTGTCGGTGCCGGAGGCGCGTCAGCCGGTGAGCCTGGAGCGGGTGACGGTGTCCGCAGACATCGTCGGTACGTTGGCCAGAAGCCGTATCGAACTGGTGTTGCACAACCCCAACGAGCGGGCGCTGGAGGGTGAATTGCAGTTTCCCCTGCTGGAAGGCCAGACCATCACGGCCTTTGCCCTGGACATCCATGGCCATCTCCGGCCCGCCTCGCCGGTGGACAAGGCTCGCGGCCAGCATGTGTTCGAAGACATCGTGCGCCGGGGTGCCGATCCGGCCCTGCTGGAAAAAACCGAGGGTAACAATTTCAAGCTGCGCGTGTATCCCCTGCCACCCCAGGGCGAGCGCCGCGTCGCCCTGGTCATCAGCGAAAGCCTGACGCCGGGCAAGGATGGTCGACTAAGCTATCGCCTGCCCCTAGGCTTCGGCGACCAGGTGGGCGAGTTGAACCTGGATTTGCATTTGGCGGGCGTCGTACCGGACAAACTGGCCTTGAGTCCGGTTCTGGAAGGTGCCGCCAGGGAAGTGCAGGATGGGGACGCCGTGGTTCGCTGGCAGAGGAAGGGCTGGAATCCCAAGTTGGCGGACAGCATAGCGCAACTGAGTTGGCCGGCGGCGGAGACGGAAATAGTGGTCGCCGACCGCTTTGAAGAGGGCAGCTACTTCTACGGCGATGTGCCGGTGCAGGTTCCGGCGGCCCCACGCGTCGCCCCGCGCACCCTGGCCTTGATCTGGGATGCATCGGGCTCCGGCAGCCGTCGCGATCATGCCCGTGAATTCGCGCTGCTCGATCTCTGGTTCAAGCAACTGGGCAACGTTGACGTCAGCCTGGTAGTGGCGCGGGATCAGGCCGAAGCGCCGCGGAATTTCAGCGTGAAGAGCTGCAACTGGCAGGCCTTGCGGACAGCCCTTGAGGTCGTGCCCTACGATGGCGCCACCAATCCTGCTTCGTGGACCGTTCCTGATGTGGTGGGCGAGGTAAACGGCCTGGCCCTGCTGTTTTCCGACGGCCTCGCGAACTGGGGCGAGGCCGGAGCACCGGCTTCCCGTATTCCGCTCTATGCCGTGAATGCCGCCGCCGGCGCCGATCCGGTTCGCCTGCGCGCGCTCGCGGAAGCCAGCGGCGGAGCTTACCTGGACCTGTTGCGAATTTCCCCGGTGGAGGCCGCCACCGAACTCGGTCTGCGCCGAACCCGTTTGGTGGCGCTTTCGGGTACTGGCGCTGAAGATATCGTCAGCGCATCCGCCTACCCGGAAGGGGGGCATCTGATGCTGGCGGGGAAGTTGACTCAGCCCGTCGCACGGGTCACCCTGATCCTGGAGACGCCCACGGGGGAACACCTGGAGCGTTACCTGGAGGTGAAGGCGGCCGCGTTGCGTCCGAATGCGGCAAGCGCTGATATCTTCCCGGGTGTGGCCGCCCAGCATTGGGCCGGCCTGACTTTGGGGCGACTTGAGGCCGAGCGCAATATCCACCGCGCAGCAATCCGCCGCCTGGGCCAACGCTTTGGCCTGGTTACGGAGGAGACGTCCCTCATCATCCTGGAGAGCCTTGCCGATTACCTGCGCTACGAAATTCTGCCCCCGGCCGGGGATCTGCGTGTGGAGTACGAGCAACAGCTTGCCCAGCGCCACGCCGGACAGGTCAAGTCCCGCAGCGCGCAACTGGATTCCATCGCGCCCCGCTTCGCCGAAAAGGTGAAGTGGTGGGAAACGAAATTTCCCAAGGGGGAACCGCCCAAGCTAACAGAGGCTCCGGATCGCGTCAGCAGGCCCATGGCGGTAATGGCTCTAGCACCGGCCCCGAACATGAACCCTGCCGCGATGAGCGCGCCGCTGGCGCGTTATGTTGCGGAACAGACTGCCGTGATGAGCGAGCGTCGGATGCCGGCGGGACAGCCACCGCCGGTAGGTGCGGCCCATAGGGCGGACCGAGTAGTCCGGGTGCCGTCAGGACAGAGTGCCCAGAGCACGCCGGAGATCGGATCGGATGCGATGCTTGCGCCTACACCCGATGTCGGTCCCGAGGCAGCCATCCACCTGCAACCATGGCAGCCGGACGCAGCCTATGCCCGGCGCCTGCGGGACGCCAGCGACACCGAGCGCTACGCCATCTACCTGGACGAGCGCGGCAGCCACGTGGACAGCACGGCCTTCTTCCTGGACGCCGCGAGCATCTTCTTCGATCATGGACAGACCGATCTGGCCGTGCGCATCCTCTCCAACCTGGCGGAAATGAACCTGGAGAATCGCCACATACTGCGCATCCTGGCCTACAGCTTGCGCCAGGCCGGGCAGGTAAGACTGGCCCTGCCGCTGCTCAAGCGGGTGCGGGAATTGGCGCCAGACGAACCCCAGTCCTCACGCGACCTGGGGTTGGCTTATGCCGCGGACGGCCAGAACCAGGCGGCCATCGACGCACTGTGGGAAACCGTCGGCCTGCCTTGGCGGGCGGATTTTGCCGACATAGACCTCATCGCCCTGGCGGAACTCAATGCCATTGCCGCCCGCACTCCCGGACTGGATCTGTCCAGGATGGACCCGCGCCTCATGCGCAATCTCCCCCTGGATCTGCGTGCCGTGCTGGCCTGGGACGCGGACAATACCGACATCGACCTATGGGTGACGGACCCCAATGGCGAGAAAGCCTACTATGCCCATCCGCTGACCTACCAAGGCGGGCGCATGTCACGCGACT
>CAISDD010000585.1 GCA_903883985.1 uncultured Pseudomonadota bacterium
AGTCAGCGCAGCTTGCGTTAGCCGACGTTTCATGTCGGCGCAACCCAGCACGGCCGTGGATGTTGGGCTTCCAGTCGTCAGCCCAACCTACGCTTGCTGGTATGGTGGTGCGCCTTTGGCGCGAAAAGGGCCAACCGATGCTATCCCCGCCAGGGGCAACGCCCATGGGAAATTGAAACCGACACCCATGAGGGCTGAAAGCCCGTCCCATCCACATCGCCGTGCAGCAATCGCTTTCTCGAAATGGCTAAAGGCCCAATTCCCGATAAGAGGGCCAAGTGCATTCCGGAATTTACCGCCTAAATCACGGTCTGGATCAGGAAGTCTGAGGTTGGGTTACGGCCAACGGCGGAACACAGGATCAATAGTTCGCATACTCGATCACGGACTCAATCAGCAGACCATCACGGCTGTGGGTGCTGTATTTCACCAGGTCGATGCGTTTCTGGGTACAGCCGGCGATAGAGTTCGGTTGCGGCAGCGAGGTTGATATCGTCGCGCTAGCCGTCGCCTTACGCACTCCGTTGGTCAGCGAGGCACTGAAGGGCACCGACTGGGTTACCACCGTCGCGGGACAGCCAGGCAAGCTGCCATCCACGATTTGCACGTCGAGGCCATCCACCGGCAAGGCGTAGGCGTTGCTGCTGCCATAGTCCCAGGTCGCGCTGGCGAGCGCGCCGCTCTTCAATGCGACCTGGGTGGCAGCGTCGGGCAGCGGGTAACTCATCTGAGCGGCTTCGGCGGGGGTCGGCACGGGGCTGGGCAGACGTGCCACGTAATAGGCATCAGACGGCGCATCGCTGCACGTAGGCACACCCGCAGGCCAGGTCAGACTACCCGTACAATATTGGACATGAACGCTGTAGGGCTCGAACAACGAAATGTCCACGGGTGAATAAGAGGTGGGAGCGTAATTATTGCTGGCCGGCCAGGTGACGGCGACGCCGGTCAGTCCTACGCTGTCAAGCCGGTAGTAATCGTCGCAGTTGCCGCCGCTGGCGTTGGCCGCCAAACCGCTTGGGCCGCTGGCGCTGTTGCTGACGAAGGTGAGGGAAGCGCAATGGCTCTGGGGCATGAGCACAGCGCCGATATTCGAGGCGCCCAGACCCTTGCCGCTCACCTGCGCCCACATGATGTTCGAGGCAGATGCAATACGGACACGCAGACCGACGCTGTAGGCGTTGAGCGTGTGGACGGCAGTCGTGGCCGAACCAAGATCCTGGCGCATTTCGGCAACCGGATCGATCGATACGTCGAATTGATATCCGTTTCCCTTCAGTTGCCAGACATTGCTCGCATTTGCGACCGCCGTCGTCTCGAAATGATCGCGTATGCCATCGCCCCGGAGCCAGGAAAGATGCACGATGGCCTTGGTCGGCGTCACGTAGCGCACGACGACGGGCAGGTCAAAGACCGCACCATCGTAGAGGCCGCTTTGCAGAAAGCCACTGGAGAACTGGCTGGCGCTGACTCCGTTATTGAGGTAGCCCGCGGCGAGGTAGGTATTCACGAGACTCGTACAGGCACTGCCTGGCGACGCGACCGTACCACGACTTGCCGAAGGGATCGCGAAACAACCATTGAGCGCGGCCTGCAAGCTGCCCAGGGTGGCACGCAAACCCGTGCCCGGCAAGGCAACAGCGGTGGGGTCAAGCAGCGTGGTGACCGTTGCGGTGAAGTCGGTATTCCGGGTCATCGTCAGCGGGGTTCCGGCGACCGTTGCCGCAGTCAAAGCCGATCTCATTTCGCCGGTATCGTCTACGGGCGGGGTGGCAGAGCCTGGCACGGTGTACTTGTCATAGATGAGCGCACCGCCACCGGGATTGGCGATCACGGCCAGGTTCTCCAGCAGCCCGTCGTAACCCGTGCCATTCGGTAAAAACTGGGTGGAGACGGGGTCAAGACCACCGTAACCCAGC
>CAISDD010000586.1 GCA_903883985.1 uncultured Pseudomonadota bacterium
AGTGCCAACACAGCGGAAACAGCCAAGCCGCGATACAGGGCGTTCATGATCTTGCCGCCGTCACGGGCCTTGACGAAGAAGGTGCCGACGATGGAGGCGACGATGGCGAAGCCGCCCAGCACCAGCGGGTAGATCACCGCTTTGGGGGAACCGGTGATCAACAGGCCGCCCAAGAGCATGGTGGCGATGATGGTCACGGCGTAGGTCTCGAACAGGTCGGCGGCCATACCGGCGCAGTCGCCGACGTTGTCACCGACGTTGTCGGCGATCACAGCGGGGTTACGCGGGTCGTCCTCGGGAATGCCGGCTTCGACCTTGCCCACCAGGTCGGCGCCGACGTCAGCGCCTTTGGTGAAGATGCCGCCACCGAGTCTGGCGAAGATGGAGATCAGCGAGCCTCCGAAAGCCAGACCCACGAGGGCCTGAGTGGCCTGCTCGGAAGTGTCGCCCAGCATCAGGGTGAGCACGGCGTAGTAGCCGGCCACGCCCAGGAGGCCCAAGCCCACGACCAGCAGGCCGGTGATGGCGCCACCCTTGAAGGCGACGTTGAGCGCGGCGTTGAGGCCTTGATTGGCGGCCTCGGCGGTGCGGATGTTGGCGCGTACCGAGACGTTCATGCCAATAAAGCCGGTCAGGCCGGAGAGGATGGAGCCCAGGGCGAAGCCAACTGCGGTTTGCCAGCCCAGCGCCAGGAAGATGGCGACCAGGAGGACGGCGCCGACGACGCCGATGGTGGTGTATTGACGACTCAGATAGGCTTGCGCACCCTCTTGAACTGCGGCGGCAATTTCCCGCATTCTATCGTTACCAGTCGGTAGACCGATAATCCACTTGATGGACAAGGCTCCATAAACCAGAGCCAGTACCGCCGCCACGAGGGCGAATAACAAACCTTCATTCATCGCGTCATCTCCTAGAAAGACACCTAAAACATTAAGTAAAACATTGCACTGCTACCCGCGGTGGGGCTTGTTACGGTTAAATCTGTTCGCCCAGAGCCAGTCCACCCTCGAAGCGGGTGCCCCGTTCGAAGCCGAAGATCGCCTCCAGATGCATCTCCTGGATCAGGCCATCGACCGCTGCCTGGTCATATTCCCGCTGAACTTCGGAAAGAATCAGCTTGGCCGAGTTAGCGTTATAAAACCCGCCGAAGTCGGCTTGCACCTTGAGCAACTGACGAGCGCGATCCAGAGTCATGAAATCAGTCGGCTGCAGGAGCTTGCTAGCGAGCGCGTCCAAGACCGCTCCTGCATCACTCGCCTAGAGTACGAATTCAGCCAGCTTTTTTGCCACTGCTTGGTTCTTCAAGGTGACGTACTTAGGCAGGCCGTTCTCGTAAGCCGGGTAGTCTTCGCCCTGGATCAGGCCGGAGAGGTAGGCGCGGCAGCCGTCGGTGATGCCGTAGCCGTCTTCGGTGATGAAGTCGCGCGGCATAAATTTTTCTACGTTGGCCACGTCCTTCAGTTCGGCCGCGCCGATCTCCCACTTGTAGGGGGTGTCAGACAGGCGCACCACGGTAGGCATGACCGAGTTGCGGCCTTCCAGCGCCAGGTTGACTGCGGCTACACCCAAGGCATAAGCCTGTTCGACGTCAGTCTTCGAGGCGATGTGGCGAGCGGCGCGTTGCAGGTAGTCGGCCACGGCCCAATGGAACTTGTAGCCCAGCGCGTCCTTGATCATGTTGGCGACCACGGGAGCGGCTCCACCCAGTTGGGCATGGCCGAAGGCATCGCGGGTGCCCTGTTCGGCGAGGAACTTGCCGTCGGGGTAATGGCAGCCTTCGGACACCACGATGGTGCAGAAGCCATATTCCTTGACCTTGGCGTCCACCGTGGCCAGGAACTTGGCCTGATCGAACTCGATTTCCGGAAACAGGATGACGACCGGGATGCCCTGGTCGGCGACCAGGCCGCCCGCAGCGGCGATCCAGCCGGCATGGCGACCCATCACTTCGACCACGAAAATCTTGGTGGAGGTCTTGGCCATCGACTTCACGTCGAACGAGGCTTCCAGGGTGGACACGGCGATGTATTTGGCAACCGAGCCGAAGCCGGGACAGCAGTCGGTGATGGGCAGATCGTTATCCACGGTCTTGGGCACGTGGATGGCCTGGATGGGATAGCCCATGGACTCGGCCAATTGAGAGACCTTGAAGCAGGTGTCGGCGGAGTCGCCGCCGCCGTTGTAGAAGAAGTAGCCGATGTCGTGGGCTTTGAAGACTTCGATCAGACGCGCATATTCGCGCTGGTTGGCTTCCAGACTCTTCAGCTTGAAGCGGCAGGAACCGAAGGCGCCAGAGGGCGTGGAGCGCAGCGCGGCGATGTCGGCGTCGGTTTCCGCTGCGGTATCGATCAGGTCTTCGGTCAGCGCGCCTATGATGCCGTTGCGCCCGGCATAGACGGTGCCGATCTGGTCGGCGTGCATGCGAGCGGTCTGGATGACGCCGCAGGCGGAGGCGTTGATGACGGCGGTCACACCGCCGGATTGGGCGTAAAAGGCGTTTTTCTTGGTCATGCTTCGTTCCCTCGATTCAACTCGTAGGTTGGGTTGGCAAAGCGTAACCCAACGACAATTCACAGATATGACGACCGGCGGGTTGCGGCCAGTCGGCCCAACCCCCGCGACGCAGGTCGTTACGTTTTTCCGTACTCCGCGGCGCGCTTGGCGTGCGCGTCCTCTTGCACCTTGAGCAGGGTGATCATGCAGTCGCCAAGGTTGTCGTACTCTTCCTGACCGGTGCCGAAACGGTCTTTGACGGAATAGAAAAACATCGCCCGGTAGGCCGCTGCACCGGTCCTGGACAGCACGAAGGCGCAGCCGTCCTCTTTCCAGTACAGCGCCGGGCAGAGTGCAAGTTCCCGGTCGCCCGAGGAGAGACGGATTTCCGTCTCAACCTCCTGCACCTCGATCTCCCTGCCGAAGCGCTCCTTCAGGCAGGCGTGCGCCAGGGCCAGATCGGAAGCGACGAATGCAGGAATGCCGGTGGCGACGCTCATGCTCAGTTATTCACCGAATCCAGGGCAGTGAAGCAGGCATCGCGTATGCCATCGACTTTGCCGACACCAGAAACCTTGAAGTACCTGGGTGCGCCGGCGACGCCGCTATTGCCCCAGTCGGAGTAGTAACTGACCAGAGGTTCGGTCTGGGCGTGATAAACGTCCAGACGCTTCTTCACGGTTTCTTCCTGGTCGTCGTCGCGCTGAATCAGGTCCTCGCCGGTTTCGTTGTCCTTGCCGGCCTCTTTCGGCGGGTTGAACACAACGTGGTAAGTCCGGCCAGAAGCCAGATGCACGCGACGGCCGGACATGCGCTTGATGATTTCCTCATCAGGCACGTCAATTTCCACCACGGCGTCGATCGGCACGCCGGCGGCCTTCATGGCATCGGCCTGGGGGATGGTGCGGGGGAAGCCGTCGAACAGGAAGCCATTGGCACAATCGGCTTCCAGGATGCGGTCTTTGACCAGCCCGATGATGATTTCGTCGGACACCAAGCCGCCCGCATCCATGATTTTCTTGGCGGCCAGGCCCATCTCGGTACCTGCCTTCACCGCGGCACGAAGCATGTCGCCGGTGGAAATTTGCGGAATGCCATAGCGTTCCTTGATGTAGTTGGCTTGAGTGCCTTTGCCCGCGCCGGGGCCGCCCAGAAGAATCAAACGCATGAAAAACCTCTTTTAATCAGTCCCTTACAGGGATGGTTGGATTGGTACGGAAAAACCGGATCGGGCAGAAGGGTATGCGTCCGACCGGTACAGGAACACTCAATTATTTCAATTTGCTTATAAAGTCAGATTATCGCCGCGCCGAATTCATCGGCCCGGCGGGCCAAGTCCAGCCTTCGTGGGCGCGTATCCTACTCTCCCAAGTCTAGCGTTCGCGACTCGCGGAGGTGCGCTAACCCGCTGTTTGCCAGGAAAAGGGCGCGCACTTTCTCCAGGTCATCCGGCGTATCCACGCCCGGTGCGCTGGCCGTGGCCGCCTCGATCACCATGATGCGGTGGCCGTGCCAGAGGGCACGTAACTGCTCCAGGGATTCGTGGGCCTCGATCGCCGGACGCGACAGACCTGGGTAGGCCTTGAGAAAGCCGACGCGGTAAGCATAGAGGCCAATGTGGCGGTAAATGCCAGGGCCGAGTGCTGAGGGCTGAGTGCCGAGGGGTGGCCAGGCGTCTCTGTCCCAGGGAATCGGGGCGCGGGAAAAGTAGAGGGCGTAACCGTTTCGATCTGTGACCACTTTCACCACGTTGGGATCGAAAGCTTCTGCTGCGTTATGGATGGGGTGGCAGACGGTGGCCATGGCGGCCCCCGGGTGCGCGTACAAGGCCATGGCCACGGCACGGATCAGCGCCGGGTCGATCAAGGGTTCGTCGCCCTGGACGTTCACCACCACCGCTTCGTCCGGCCAGTTTAGCCGGGTCGCCACCTCGGCCAGGCGATCACTGCCGGAGGCGCAATCGGGCGAGGTCATCACCGCCGCGTAGCCCTCGGCCTCCACGGCGGCGGCCACACCCTCGTGGTCGGTCGCCACCCACACACTAACGGCACCACTGGCTGCGGCGCACTGGGCGACGCGCACCACCATCGCCTTGCCGTGGATGTCAGCCAGCGGTTTTCCAGGCAAGCGGGTGGATGCGTAGCGGGCGGGAATGACAACATGGAAGGCGGACATGGCTGAAGCAGACGGAAATCGGACGGACGATTGTAATTGGCTGCCCAGGGCGGCAGCAGCCAATTCGCCACGGCATGTCAGCGCTTTTGCTTAGCGACGGCAGGGCATGGCCGTGATCCATAAGCGTTCGCTTATAATACGTCCATCCCCAGCCCGCGCGTGCCCCTCATGTTCCATTTCTCCGCTTCCTCCGCCGTCAACCTGGCGCTTGCCGTCCTCATCCTGTTTTCCCTGATCACCTGGGCGATGATCTTCGCCAAGGGCTGGTCGCAGTGGCAGCAGCGCCAGGCCAACGCGGCTTTTGCCCAACGCTTCTGGCAGGCGGCGGACCTCCCCGCCGCAGAAATTGCCGCGAAATCCGGCGATGGCCCGCTGCTGCGCCTGGCCGTGGCGGGTTTCGACACCTGGCGCTCGCTGGGTGAGCGCCAGACACTGGCGCATGCGGGGGACCGCCAGACGGTGATGGAGCGCGCCTTGTCGCAGCAGGTGAAGAAAGAGCAACACCGGCTGGAGTCCGGGCTCATGCTGCTCGCCAGCATAGGCAGCACCGCGCCCTTCGTCGGCCTGTTCGGCACGGTCTGGGGGATCATGAACGCGATGCAGAATATCGCGGCGTCCGGCTCTTCCGGCCTGGAAGCCGTGGCCGGCCCGGTGGGCGAGGCGCTGCTATCCACTGCCATGGGCATCGCCGCGGCGATTCCCGCCGTGCTTGCTTACAACTATGGCGTGCGCGTCACCCGCCTCTCGGTTTCCGAGATGGAGGGCTTCGCCAACGATTTCCTGCGCCTGTCGAGTCAACCGCCGGCTGTGCACTCTCCTCAGTCCAAAGCGAAAACGGAGTCCTGATATGGCGATCCGCCAGGATTCGGATTTCCTGCCCATGAGCGAGATCAATGTCACGCCCCTGGTGGACGTGATGCTGGTGCTGCTGGTGATCTTCATGCTCACCGCGCCCTTCATCCTGCAAGCGGTGAAGGTACACCTGCCGGAAACCTCGCCGCTGGCCGTGCACAAGCCTGCTCCCGCGCTGATCGTCAGTGTGACCCCGGACGGTCATGTATTCCTCGACCGCGACCCCATCGATCTGCCGGCCCTGGAGGCCCGTCTGAAGACCGAGGTGCAGCGCGGCGAGAAGTCGGGCGCCGAAGAACTCGTCCTGCAACTACGCGCCGATACCGGCGTATCCTACGGTCGCATCACTGAGGTCATGGCCAGCGCCAGCCGTGCCGGCGTTTCCCGGCTCACCTTCATCACCGCCGCCTTGACGGGGAAGAAGTGACTCCAGTCGGTCTTACACGCGTGCTGGCCGGCTTGGTTCCCGAGCTGGAGAGACTGGAACCGCGTCACTGGGTCGCCGTGGCCGGCAGCGTCGTCCTGCATCTGGCGGTGATGCTGGGGCTCAGCCAGGCGCCGCCCGAGCCGGTGATGACCTTCGAAGTCAAGCTGGAGCCGCCTCCCGAGGCGAAACTGCCCAGGCAAAGAGCGACCCAAGCGGTCAAGGGAAAGGCTCAGTTGGCCAGGAAGAAGCCGGCGAAGAAGCGGGTGCGCGACCCCGAAACGCTGGAAGCGCAGTGGCAAGAAGATGTGGCGATAAATGCACTCGCGGTCAAGCTGCCGGCTGCGCACGTCACTGATACCGTCGCCACCGCCGTCGACTCGCCCGATACGGTGGTGGGTAAAGCCCTTACTGTGGTGGGCAAATTGGCGCAGGCGGCGAGCAGCACTCACGCGCTCACGGTTAAGCGAGCCCCAGTCGGTGGCGCCCTGAGCGAACCGGCCGGGGCGGCTGCCAGAGCGGCTAGCGCGGTCGCTGCCAGCCATCTGGCAAGCTCCCGCCAGGCCACTCAGGCGCTCAGCGTGAGCAGCGCCGGCGCCCAAGGCAGAGAGGCGCCGGGCAAGAGTGCAGCGGCCGCAGGCAGTCCTGCAGGCGGATACTCGAGTGCCATCACCGGCGCGATCGCGCCCGGCAGCGCGCGCGGAGGCGATTTCAGCGCGCAAGCTTCCTCTGCTCTGGCCAGCGGCGAGCCCGGCGGCGTGCGTCTGAGCCTGTCCGGTGTCCTCTCCAACTTGGTGGCTTGGCAGGCCTCGCCCAGCGGCAACCCGGCCGGCGCGCAGTTGGGGGCGGCCGGCGGCGTAGCGGCGGCGGCGAAAGCGACCGGGCCGGTTTCCACGTTGGCGACGGCGGCCAGCGTCGGCTCCCAGCCAGGCGCTTTCACGGCGACGCACGGCAACGCTGGCGCTGCGGAAACGGCGGCGGCCGGCGAGCGTGGCGCCACGGCCCAGGGGGACGTCGCCAGATCCATGCTGGCTAGTAGCGGCCTCCAGACGAGTGCTGCCCCCGCGTCTCGCGGCAGCGAGGGTGCGGAAACGGCTGCGGAAACGGCGGCGGCCGGCGAGCGTGGCGCCACGGCCCAGGGGGATGCCCCCAGATCCAAGCTGGCTAGTAGCGGTCTCCAGACGAGTGCGGCTCGCGGCGGCGAGGGTGCGGGAAAGAGCGTGGAAAAAGGTGCGGAAGAGGTGGCGGCCGGCGAGCGTGGCGCCACGGCCCAGGGGGAAGCCCCCAGGTCCAAGCTGGCCAGTAGCAGCCCCCAGACGAGTGCCGCCCCCGCGGCTCGCGGCGGCGAGGGTGCGGGAAAGCGCGCGGAAAAAGGTGCAGAAAAGGGTGCAGAAGAGGTGGCGGCCGGCGAGCATGGCGCCACGGCCCAGGGGGATGCCCCCAGGTCCAAGCTTGCCAATAGCGGCCCCCAGACGAGTGCTGCCACCGCGGCGCGCGGCGGCGAGGGTGCGGGACAGAGCGCAGAAAGAGGTGCGGAAAGGGGTGCAGAAAAGGCGGCGGCCAGCGAGCGTGGCGCCACGGCCCAGGGGGGTGCTACCAGGTCCAGGCTGGCCAGTAGCGGCCCCCAGACGAGTGCTGCCACCGCGGCTCGCGGGGGCGAGGGTGCGGGAAAGAGCGCGGAAAGAGGTGCGGAAAGGGGTGCGGCCAGCGAGCATGGCGCCACGGCCCAGGGGGGCGCCACCCAGTCCAGGCTGGCCAGTGCCGGTTCCAGCCGCATCGCGCCTGGCGACAAACCCGGCAGCGGACAGTTCGCAGGGCAAGGTGAAAACGGTGTCGGCGCCGGTACTGCGGGTTCTCCAGGTGCGGGTACGCTGGCGGATGCGCGCCCAGGCCAGGCATCGGCCCCTCGCGGCCACGGCCTCGCGGAAGCCGGCAGGGGTGCGGCTTCCGCGCTCGCAGGCAAAGGCTCTGGCAGCAGCGAGAGTCATCTTGTAACGGCGGCTGGCCAGGCTGCCGCGTTGCCTGGCCAGGCGCTGGCCGGGTCGGGTCTCGGCAGCGACAAGAACACCTCTGCCGCCCTCGCTCCGGGCGAACCTGGTAGTGTGGCTCGCCTGGCGCTGGCCATGCCGGTGGTGCCGGTGGTCCTGGAATTGCGCATGGGGGGCACGCGTTCCAGCTTTCGTGCCCCTGGAGGCGAGGCGCACGGCACTTCCCCGCAGGCTACGACCCTGGGCCAGACAGGTGCCGCAGCCCAGTCCTTGCCTGGGCGCAGCGCGGAAGCGCCCGCCTATTCCATCGGCGCGCGTCCCGCCAGTCTGGTCAGCAGCAGCGGCACCAGGATCGCGGGACGCTTGGTGTCCGAGAACGTGGCGTCGGTCGAGCAGATACGCCCGGATAGCCAGGTTCGCCCACTGGACGTCCTCGCACCTTCCACCTACTGCCCGCTGCCCGGCCACGTTCAACCCGACAACCGTCCGCGCGATACCGTGCAGAACCTCGGAGGGAATCCGGCCTACGACAGTGACAATCCCAGCTTCGTCTTTCCCCTGCGCGCCTGGGCCTATGGTCATCAAGGCCGCGTCACTGTGCGCGTGCAGATACTCGCCGATGGCAATCCGGGGCAGATGTTGCTCAAACAAAGCAGCGGCTCGGCTATTCTCGATGCCGATGCACGGGAACAACTCTCTCGTTACCATTTCAAACCCGCGCGCAAGAGCGGCCAGCCGGTCGCATTCTGGATCGACGTCCCGGTGGATTACCGCCTGAATGCCGAGAAATCCCCTTGATTCGATAGGACACGCCATGAAACTTCGTACTCTGCCCCTGCTGTTCGCCCTTCAAGCCTCTGCGGCGCTGGCCTCCGGTCCCGTCGTGCCCGATCCCGTGCAAGCCATGCAGATGGCCTTGCGTTATTACCAATTGGCTGCCACATCGGGGGACGCCGAGGCGCAGACCAAGATGGGCTGGATGTTTGAAAAAGGCCTGGGCGTGGCCAAGGATCTTGGTCAGGCCGCCAAATGGTATGAACTCGCCGCCAAGCAGAATGAACCCATCGGCCTCTACAACCTGGGCCTGCTGTTCCTGCGCGGCGATGGCGTCGGTAAAAACGCCGACCAGGCCGCAAAACTGATGACGGGGGCAGCCGAGCTCAATGTTGCCGCCGCCCAATCGCAACTGGCCGTGATGTACGAAAAGGGTCTGGGCGTCCCGGTCAACCTGGAACAAGCCTTGACATGGACCCGGCGTGCTGCCGAGCTGGGCGACGTGGCGGCGCAGAATAACCTGGGCATCAAGTTCGCCTATGGCCTGGGCACGCAGGCAAATTATCCTGAAGCGGTGCTGTGGTTCACCAAGGCAGCCGAAGCGGGCAACGCCGAAGCCCAAGGCAACCTCGGACTGATTTACAAGGAGGGCTTGGGTGGTGTGAAGCAAAATCTGCTTACCGCTGCCAACTGGCTGGCGCTGGCAGGCAGCCAGGGCCATGTCGTTTCACAGAACCGCCTGGGCTGGATGTTCGAGAAGGGCCAGGGTATCCCCAAGAACATGACGGAAGCGGGGCGCTGGTTCCGCATGGCAGCCGAAGCGGGGGACGCGCCTTCCGCCACGCATCTTGGCTGGCTGCTGGAAACCGGGGCGCTGGGCCAACCGGACTTGAAGGGCGCCTTGTTCTGGTACGAGCGTGCCGCCACTGCGGGGGATGCCGCAGCACAAAACAATTTGGGCCGCCTCTACCGCGAGGGCCAGGGGGTGAGTGCCGACTATGTCAAGGCGCGCGAGTGGTTGCTGCAGGCCAGCGCCAAGAACGAACCCCTGGCCTGGTACAACCTGGCCTTGATGGCGGAACAAGGACAAGGCCAGGAACGCAACGAAGCCGAAGCCCTGGCTCTCTACGCCAAGGCTGCGGACAAGGGTGTAGCCCTGGCGCAGAGCCGGCTGGGCTGGCTGTTGCACAAGAACGGCCAGGGCCTGGACGCTGTGCATTGGCTTACCCTGGCCGCCGAAGCGGGGGATCTCACCGCGCAAAACAACCTGGGCGTGATCCTGGAACAGGGCAAGGGCGTGGCCAGGAATCTGGTCGAAGCCGCGCGCTGGTACCGCCTGGCCGCCGCCGCAGGCGACAAGGTCGCGCAGAATAATCTGGGTGTGCTCTATCGCGACGGACTGGGCGTGGACAAGGACGAGGCCGAAGCCCTGGCCTGGTTCCAGAAGTCGGCGGAACAAGGCTATGCCCGCGCGCAGACCAACCTGGGCGAAATCTACGAAAAACTGGCTATGCCGAAGAAGTAAGCCGTCCGTAGTGCTTGATCAGGGGCTATGGTCTGTGCACGAAACGTCTACCTGCCGCCTACCTGGCGATATGGGGCGCCGACGGCCTCGAGACTGGGTTGCCTTGGTCGGGGTTTGACGAGCCACCTTGATTCGTCGGTTGGGCACTTCGTAATGGACAGGATGGCGCATGAAACCAGGCGCCAGGCATACGGCGGAATAAACGGCATTCCGCCCTACGATCTGCCCGGCATTCTGGTCATGGCCGCGGCGAGCGCATCGAAGTCGCCGCGCAGCAGTGCTGTCAGTGGGGCGACACTGGCAGCCGTCGCCCCATCGCGCAGGACGACTTCGATCTGCGTGGCCGAGTCGCGTAGTCGCGTCAAGCCGAGGGTGCCGCATGCACCCTTGAGCCTATGGGCAAGCCGGCGCAAGGCGGTGGGGTCGCTCTCGTTCGTCAGGGCCTCCATCTGGGCGATTTCGGCGTGATTACTTTCGATGAATTGCTTCAGTAAGCGCAGGTAGATAGACAGCTTGCCACGCGTTGCCCTCAGTCCAGCCTCGAGATCGAGGCCTTCGATGGTGGTCAGGTGAGTCAGCAGAGCGGCGTCCTGGGCTGCGGGCATGACTACAGGAGGCTCTTGTTCCAGGGAGGACCGCATAGGAGCGTGGGGAGGCAACCACCTGAGCAGGCGCTCGAACAGTAGACCGGGCTCAATCGGCTTGGTCATGAAGTCATTCATGCCATAAGCCATGCATTTCTCGCGGTCTTCCACGAAGGCATTGGCCGTCATGGCCAGAATCGGCACGGCGTCGTACCCGGCCAGTTTGCGGATTACCGACGTGGCCTCCAAACCATCGAGGTGCGGCATCTGCATATCCATCAGGATCAGAGCGTAATCCTGCGCTGCCGCCATGCGCAGTGCCTCGACGCCATCCACCGCCAGATCGACGTGCAGACCGACATCCCGCAACAAGAGTAAGGCGACTTCCTGGTTGGTGGGGTCATCCTCGGCCAGCAGGATACGTTGGCCGAGATGTTTGCGGCGCAGTATCGATTCCGCCATTTCCTCTGACTGCACGGGGAAACTTACGGCGATTGGCGTCGGTGCGACGTGAACCGGCAAGCACAGGCGAACCCGGAAGAGGCTACCGCGGCCGACGTGGCTTTCCACGTGGATATCGCCCCGCATCAATTCCACCAACTTTTCACTGATGACCAGCCCCAAGCCGGTTCCGCCATAGCGCCGGGTGGTGGAGGTATCCGCCTGGTTGAATGCCTCGAAGAGACGGCTCTGTTGCTCCTCGGTCATGCCTATGCCCGTGTCGCGCACCTCGAAGCAGAGTTGCTCGCCAGTACACGCGACGGACAGCGTGACTCGCCCATGCTCGGTGAACTTGACTGCATTTGTCAGCAAATTGAGCAGTATCTGCTGCAAACGCAAGGAATCTCCCACGAAATGGGTGGGTAGCTCCGTTGGCATCTCCAGCTCGAGCGCTAGACCCTTGGCCTCGGCGCTTTCCCGCAACAGATCGAGGGGTCCGCGTAGCGCGGGTTCTAACGCAAAGGGCAAGGCTTCGATCTGGAGTTTCCCGGCATCCATTTTCGAGAAATCGAGGATGTCGTTGATGACGACCAGGAGCAATTTACCGGAGTGGATGATCTTGGCGAAATACTCCTGCGCACTGTCGCGCCCGACGCTGTCACGCAGGCCGATTTGCGCAAAGCCCAGGACGCCGTTCAGGGGAGTGCGGATTTCATGGCTCATGTTGGCCAGGAATTCGCTCTTCACCCGAGTCAGCCGCTCCGCATCTAGTCGCGCGACCATCAGCTCCGCAGTACGGACCTGGACCTGTTCCTCCAGTTGGTTGCGATGTTCGTTCAATTCAAGCTCCAGACTGTGCTGAGAGCTGATGTCGTGGCCGATGCAAAGGACGCCGGCGGCACGCCCATTCGCATCCAGGATGGCACGATTGGCCCAATGCACCCAGAGCCTCTGCCCGGATTTCGTGATGTTCTCGTTTTCGCTTTCAAGGAAACACTGCGGCTCGTCCAGGATCGCCGCGATCGTGGCGGAAAGGTCGCGGCCGGTGTCGGACTCGATTATGGGGACGATGCTGCCCATCACCGGACGACCGAGGATCTCGGCGGCCTGATAGCCGAACAGTCGCTCCGCGAATTCGTTGAAGTAGCTCACCGTGCCGTCCGGTGCCAGACGCAGAATGATGACGTTGGCGTTGTCCACCAACTCGCGGTATTTCGCCTCGTTCGCTTGCAACGACTGCTCGGCCTGTTTGCGTTCCTCGACTTCGCGTCGCAGTTTGAGATTGAAGGCGCGCACCCTGGCTAGCACAGCGAGCGCGGCGATCATGCCAGCCAGCGCGGCCGCCAGCGACCAGAGCACCCAGACCGGGGTACGCGTGGGACTAGGATCGTAGAGAAAGCCGGACAGATCGAAATCCGCAGGCATCTCATGCACACTGGCATAGACCTCTACCACATGACGCCAGCGGCCTCGGCTCATATAGCCGGGTTCGACGATGTCTGGCCGGGTCAGTTCGCGAATCTGCTCCGCCTCGTAGAGCAGATGCTCGCGCGTTTTGTGCTGCGTGTTATATCGGGCGAGGATCAGGTCGGCCATTTCCTCGGGATGCACCAGGGCGTAGACCAGACCCTTGAGTGTGGCCTCACGAAAGGCCTTCACGGTCTCCGGGTGCCGTTGCAGCATCGCCTCAGTACAGTAGAGCACGTTGCCGAACAAGTCGATACCGGCCGAACGTGGCGTCAGCAGCAGATATTCGTGTTCTCGGCCGCGTATCAGGAAGGGCTCGTTGGAGGCGTAGATCACCTTCGCGGCGACCCGCCCCCGATCCAGGGAGGCCAGCGTCGTATCGGTCTGAGCCACCAAGTCGATCTTGTCGTTGGGTATGCCTGAGGCGCGCAAATAGGCTTCGATCTCGTCATGGTCGTGCATGTCCACCGCGACCGGTTTTCCAGCCAGGTCGAGCACGCTGTTCACCCCATCGCGCCGCCTCGCCAGCAGCGCGATCGCGGAGTGCTGCATCAGCGCGGCCAGAGCCACTACTGGCCTGCCACGGTAACGGTCCACCACCAGTTCGGAGGATCCCACGCCAAAATCCGCACGCCCTTCATCGATAGCCTTCACGCTATCGATGCCCGGGCCTCCTTCCCGTATCGTTACTTCCAATCCGGCTTCGTGGTAATAGCCCCTCGACAGCGCGGCGTAGAAAGCGGCGAATTCGAACTGGTGCTTCCAGACCAACTGCACAGAAACGGGTTCTCCAGCCCGCGCGCCGGATATGGAAACGGTGAGCCAAGCCAGGAGGAGGAACAGGCGAAACATGTGCTAGTGATCTCGAAATGTGCAGGGAACAGCAATGATTTGTAACTACTCAGGTCGAAGTGATCGTCTCAAAACAACCACAGCAATCCCCTCCGGGGGAAGGGCCGGGGATGAGGGCCTGCGCCAGCAGCTTAATGAAGGCAAAATGAGTTACGCGACATTACTTAGTCGTCTGAGGACGGATACATGAAACTCTTGGTCATCGGCTCCGGCGGGCGCGAACACGCGCTGGCCTGGCGCCTCCTGCAATCCCCCCGCGTCCATAAAGTCTTCGTCGCCCCAGGCAACGGCGGCACTGCTCGCGAGGAGGGCGTGGAGAACGTGGCCATTACGGCCATACCCGACCTGCTCGCCTTCGCTCGCTCGGAAAACATCCAGCTCACCGTGGTCGGCCCGGAAGGGCCGCTCGCGGCCGGGGTGGTCGACGCTTTTCGCGAAGCCGGCCTGATGGTTTTTGGTCCGGTGCGGGCCGCGGCGCAACTGGAGAGCTCCAAGGACTTCGCCAAGCAATTCATGCTTCGCCACAAGATCCCCACCGCCGCCTACGCCACGTTCACCGATGCCGCCGCTGCCCATCTTTACCTCGAGGAAACGGGGGCGCCCATCGTCATCAAGGCCGATGGCCTGGCCGCTGGCAAGGGCGTCGTGGTCGCCGCCACCCTGGATGAAGCCCATGCCGCCGTAGAGGGGATGTTGTCCGCGAATGCTTTCGGCGACGCGGGAGCCCGTGTGGTCATCGAGGAATGCCTGTTCGGCGAAGAGGCCAGCTTCATCGTCATGGTGGACGGCGAGCATGTGCTGCCGCTGGCCACCAGCCAGGACCACAAACGCCTGCAGGATGGCGATCAAGGTCCCAACACGGGCGGCATGGGCGCTTATTCCCCCGCGCCGGTGGTGACCCCGGATATCCATGCGCGCGCCTTGCGCGAGGTCATCCGCCCGGTCGTTGCCGGCATGAAGGCTGAAGGCACGCCCTATACCGGCTTTCTCTATGCCGGGCTGATGATCGACCCCAAGGGGCAGATCAAGGTACTGGAATTCAACTGCCGCATGGGCGACCCGGAAACCCAGCCTATCATGCTGCGACTGAAGAGCGACCTGTACACGCTGCTGGAAGCTGCGGTAGACGGCAGGCTGGACCAGGTGGAAGCGGAATGGGACCGGCGCTATGCAGTAGGCGTGGTTCTGGCTGCGGCCGGCTATCCGGATGCCCCCAGGAAGGGTGATGCCATCACCGGCCTGGATTCTGCCGGCCCGGACT
Source organism: uncultured Pseudomonadota bacterium (assembly GCA_903883985.1). Taxonomy (GTDB): domain Bacteria; phylum Pseudomonadota; class Gammaproteobacteria; order Burkholderiales; family Thiobacillaceae; genus PFJX01. The sequence goes on from CAISDD010000586.1 coordinate 14,840, forward strand.
TCCACCTCTTTCACGCGGGCACGGCCAGTGCCGGCGACCAAGTGGTCGTGAGCGGAGGCCGTGTGCTATGCGTCACCGCCCTGGGCGACACGGTCAAGACCGCTCAGGCACGCGCCTACGAGGTTGCAAAGGGCGTCGAATTCGCCGGACGCCAGATGCGTCGAGACATAGGCTGGCGGGCGCTGCGCGCCAAGAGAAAATAGGGCCAGGTTCGCGCAGCGGCTCACTCGGGCTTGCACCCGCGCAGTGGAGGCGTCGCGGCCTCGGGCCAGAGGCGTATCGCCGCCGCCAGCCAGTGGCTCGCGCTGGCAACCGCGCCGATCTGCGGCAATCCGAGAAAGCGCCCCGCCAGACGCAGCGCGGGCAGCGGGCTTGCGTCCTGCAAAGGCGCGGCCCGTGTCTGCTTGCCAAGCTTCAAGCCCCGCGCATCCAGCACCACGGGCAGATGCGTGTAAGCCGGCGTGGGATAGGCCAGGGCTTGTTGCAGGACGATCTGGCGCGGCGTCGAGGTCAGCAGATCGGCGCCGCGCACCACCTGAGTGATGCCCTGCATGGCATCGTCCACGACGACGGCGAGCTGATAGCTATAGACGCCGTCGGCGCGTCGCAGCACGAAATCGCCGCACTCCACCCTCACATCGCAAGCGACCCGGCCCAGCAAGGCATCGTGAAACACCACCCTTTGTGCGTCCACGAGGAAACGCAGTGCGCCTGAAGCCTGCCGGCCTCGGCAAGTTCCAGGATAAACCGGACCATCCACCCCGGTCCGTGCAAGCCCCGTGACGCCCTTGCGACTACACGCGCAGGCATAGACCCTGCCGGCCGCGCCCAGGCGAGCCACGGCGCTCGCATAGGCCTCGCTGCGCCGACTCTGATAGAGCACCTCACCATCCCACTCGAAGCCGTGTGCCGCCAGGGTGCGCAAGATGGCTGCACTCGCTCCCGGCACGCTGCGCGGAGGATCGACATCCTCGATACGCAGCAGCCACTCCCCACCCTGTGAGCGCGCTACAAGATAGCTCGCCAATGCGGCCACTAGCGAACCGAAATGCAAGGGGCCAGATGGCGTGGGGGCGAAGCGTCCGCGTAGCAAGATGCCCTCCTGATCGTCTTGAAAATCGAGTTGAAAATGAAGATAAGCACAAGCGCTGGTTGACTCGGGAAAATGCAGCCAATTATAGTTACGCCATGCAGGCTGAACTGGACGTCCTCGAAAGCAAACTCGCGCTGATTCTCGAACGCTATCAAGACATGCGTGCCGAGAACATTCAACTACGCCAACAGGTGGTCGTTCTGGAAAATTCCAACAAGCAGCTAACCGAGCGCCAGGGCGAAGCCCGCAGCCGCCTGGAAGCGCTGATCAACAAGCTCCCGGATTAGGA
>CAISDD010000587.1 GCA_903883985.1 uncultured Pseudomonadota bacterium
CGATTCCATTTCTTCTTCATGCACGATGGCGTCCGTCAGCAGTGCATCACGAGCCCGCGAACGCAACTCATTGACGGTATCCTCGTCAAAGGATTCGATTTCCAGCATCTCGGCCAGCGGCACATAAGCCACTTCCTCGATCGTAGCGAACCCCTCCTGAACCAGAACGTCGGCCACATCCGCCTCGACATCCAGTTTTTCCATGAACATCTCGCGGATGCCGGAGGCCTCCTGCTCGTGTTTCTGCTCGGCCTCGTCCACCGACAGGATATTGATAGCCCAGCCTGTCATCTCCGAGGCCAGGCGCACGTTCTGGCCGTAGCGACCGATCGCCACGTCGACCTGATCAGGCTCGACCACCACGTCCATCGCGTGCTTCTCCTCGTCCACCACGATACTACTCACCTGGGCGGGAGAAAGGGCATTGATCACGAACTGCGCGGGATCGGGAGCCCAGAGGACGATGTCGACGCGCTCGCCATTGAGTTCGTTGGTCACCGCCGTGACACGGGTGCCGCGCACACCGATACAGGCCCCTTGCGGGTCCATGCGCGCATCGTTGGACTTGACCGCGATCTTGGCGCGGATGCCGGGGTCGCGGGCGGCGGCGCGGATCTCGATCACGCCTTCCTCGATCTCCGGCACTTCCAGCTCGAACAACTTCATGATGAATTCCGGCGCTGTCCGCGAGAGCACCAACTGCGGCCCACGCGCGGCGCGCTCGGCACGCACCATATAGGCACGTACGCGATCGCCAATGCGCAGATTTTCCTTGGGAATCATCTGATCCTTTTCCAGGCGGCCTTCGATGCGACCGGACTCTATGATCGCCGCACCCCGCTCCATGCGCTTGATCGTCCCGGAAACCAGGGATTCATTGCGTGCCAGGAAATCATTCAGCAACTGTTCGCGCTCGGCATCGCGTATCTTTTGCAGGATCACCTGCTTGGCGGCCTGGGCGCCGATGCGCCCAAAGTCCACCGCTTCGACCGATTCCTCGATGAACTCGCCGACTTCGATATCCGGAACGATTTCCTTCGCCTCGAACAACAGGTACTGGCGGTCGGGAAACTCCAGCCCGGCTTCGTCGGGCAGCACTTCCCAGCGGCGCCACGCCTGATATTCGCCGCTACGGCGATCGATCTCGACGCGGATATCCACCTCTTCCTGGTAGCGTTTCTTGGTAGCGTGGGACAAAGCGGCTTCCAAGGCACCGAACACCACCTCGGGTTCCACATTTTTCTCACGCGCCAGCACATCGGCCAGCATCAAGACTTCCCGAGTCATCGCACCCTCCGGGTTGAACCCTCTAACAGCGGCGCCAGGTGAGCCGAATCCACTTCAACGAGCGGAATCGCCACCAGCAAACCATCTACGTCCATCTGCAATATGCCTTCCTGCACGCCTTTAATCAGTCCGGTAAAACGCTTGCGCCCATTCAACGGCGCATGCAGTTTGACCAGCGCACGCTCGCCATTGAATCGAACGAAGTCCGCCTCCTTCACCAGGGGACGGTCGGTGCCGGGTGAGGACACCTCAAGGCGATCGTAATCGGCGTTCTCAACCAAAAGCATGCGGGTCAACTGGTTGCTCACCTTCACGCAGTCGTCCAGGTTGATCCCGTTCGGACTGTCGATGAATACACGCAACAAGCCCCGGCCCGCCCGTTCCAGGGTAACCAGTTCATAGCCCATACCGGCAAGGGTTGGTTCGATCAGTGTCTGCAGATCCATGTCGTCTGAATAAAAAAAAGGGCGCGAAGCCCATGGAAAACTTGTTGAGTATACACCAGGTTACTGCTTCCCGGATTCGTTTTACTCCGCGACCCACCCGACCATGCCACCTCTCGCGGGAGGTGGATGACGGCGCTCACTCATGACCGAAATCATGCTCCAGAATGATGGGCCGGCCCCCTTGGAGCGCGATCGTGATCGATGCCACCCAGATACCCTGGGCTGGCAGCACGACGCTGCCACGGTAGTCACCTGGATTCACTTCACGCATGACACGCGCCGGCTGCACTTCCTGGCCAGGGCGGTGCAGGCAAAAACTCAGGTGCTGACCGCGAACGCCCACTCCGTCCTTGCTCAGTAGCACTTTGATCTCATCGGTCCGGTCGCGGCGCAAGGCATCCAGGCCGACGACCTCCACGCTCCATCCAAGGTGGGCCAGGCGCGCGCCGATATCGCGCTGCTGCGCGATGCCGTGGGCCGCGTCCTCACCGTGTTCGACCACACCGGCAAACCCGGTATGCAGGATCTTGCCCTGGGCATTGGGCAGGATTATCTGGGCGATGGCCAGTGGCAAGCCGTTCACCGCCACGTAGACGAAGCTGCCGAGGAGTACGGTCAGGATGACGAAGAAACCAATGAGCAACTTGGGCGCCCAGTGCAGATCCAGATCCTTGCCGGGCTTGCGCTCATAGAGCAGATAGAACAGCAAGGAGACGGTTGGATAGGCGACCACGTGCATCGTCACCACATCCAGGCCAGGCCATCGCGCGAAGGCGTAGAAAATATAGGCCAGACCCGGCAAACCCGCTGCGGTCACGGCGGCCCAGAAGTTTGTCAGGCGAAACAGCCGCCCGATCGCGTAGAGCAGCGCCGTCAACAGCATGCCGCCAAAGATCGTGATGAGCAAGGTCATGGTTTGATCCGATTTATCGCCTGGAGAAGAAACGTGCCGTATTGACCACGGTCTCGCCCTTGCCAGTCAGGATGAGGAATTCGAATTCATGCAGGCCGGCGGCGCGCACGGGATCGAGCTTGACGCTGGCCTGGATGGTGACGCTCTTACCATTGCGGATGTGAACCTGTTGAAAATTGCCCAGGTCCAGCGCCCCAGCCGGGAGGCCGCGCGCCTTGACGGTATAGATTTCCCCGGCACCGGACAGATTGGTCAGATGCAACTGGTAGCGGTTGCGGATGCTGCCGTCCGAGAGCAACACATACAGCGGCTGGCGGATCTGCTGAACACTGTGTTCGAAACTCCGGCGATGGCCAATGTCGTAGACCAGGTAGGCGCACATCAGGATCAGGGCGACGCCATACCCCAGTACTTTCAGGTTCTTCCAGTGCAAGCGCACCGGATCGGGCACGGCACGGGTCAGATTGGTCTCGGAATCGTAGCGCACCAGGCCGCGCGGAAACCCCATCTTGTCCATGATGCTGTTGCACGCATCGACGCAAAGACCGCAGGAAATGCAGGTGTATTGCAGACCGTTGCGGATGTCGATGCCGACCGGGCAAACCTGGACGCAAAGACCACAATCCACACAGTCGCCATGCCCCAGAGCCTGCCGGTCGGCGTGTGCGCGCAGCCCGGCGCGGGCCAAGGCACGCCCCGCCGCCCCCTCACCGCGGCGCTTGTCGTAGTGCACGCTCAGCGTTTCCGGTTCGTACATCGCGCTCTGGAAACGGCCGTAGGGACAGATGAAGGTACAGACATGCTCGCGCAGCAGGGCGGCGGCGGCATAGGTACTGAAGCTCAGGGCGAGCGTGGTGATATAGGCGGCAGCGGGAGCCTGACCGGTCAGCACGGCGCGCAGCAGATCGGGCGCGTGGCCGAAATAGAGTACGAAGGTCAGCGCGGTCCAGACCGCAAGCAGGACCCAGGCGATGCGGGTAGCGCCCACCTTGAGCAGCTTCTCTCGATCGCTCCAGTGCGCACGCAAGAGACGCAGGCGCGCGGGGCGTTCCCCCTGGAACCATTTTTCCAGCAGCATGAAGGCATCGGTCCACAGGGTCTGAAAACAGAAGTACCCGCAAAAAGCCCGGCCAAACATGGCGGTGATGAAGAACAGGAACACGGCCGCGATGAACAGCAACATCGACAGCCAGAAAATGTCTTGCGCGTAGACCACCAGATCGAAGATCAGGTAGCGACGCCCGGGAATATCGAACATGACCGCCTGCGACGGCGCGTCCGGCCGTGACCAGGGCAGCCAGGGCAGAAGGAAATACACCGCGAAACCCAGCCAGAGAACGAGGCTCTTGAAACGGCGAAACGCCCCCTTGATCGAGCGGGGTACGACGGGAATACGTTTGAAATAGGGGTCGCCGCCGGATTCCTGTTCTTGCACTTTTTTTATCCTTCAGCCCGGCCCAAAGTGTTATTGGACAGATGGTTCATGAGAACGTTCTTGCTATTTCCATGCGATGAAAAAAACCCCGGCAAGCCGGGGTTTTTTGGCTCGAATCCGGAAGGCTTACTTGCCACCACCCAGTTCGTGTACATAGACGGTCAACAACTTGATCTGCTGCGGGCTCAGGCGCCCCTTCCAGGTCGGCATCACGCCCTTGTTCACACCCGAGGAGATGAGCTTGGCGATCGCCGTGACCTTGCCCGCATCATCGGCAGCGCCGGGCACATCGGCCCAGAGCCAGACTTTATCGGTCAGATTGGCCGAACCGATGTCCTGGCGGCCCTTGGCATTGTCGCCATGGCAGTAATAGCAGGCGCCGGTCTGGCCAAGGAACATTTCCTTGCCTCTGGCTGCCTTGGCGACATCCGCTTTCAAACCCGACAGCGTCGCCACGTAGTTCGCCAGATCGTTGATCTGAGTGGCTTCCAGTGCCTCTCCGAAGGGCGGCATATAGCCGTGACGACCATCGGTGATGGTTTCGTTGATCTTGTCGTAGGAACCACCGTATATCCAGTCGTCATCGGTCAGGTTCGGGAAAAAGCCGATCTTGCCCTGGCCGCCCGCCTGGTGGCAGGCCGCACAGTTGTCCGAGAACAAGGACTTCCCTGCGGACAACATGAAACTGTTGAGATCGGGGTCCTTCGCGATCTTGTCGTAGGGCAGGGCCGCGAGCTTGTCGAAATACGGCTTCTGGGCCACATCGGCATCCTGCATTTCCTTCAGCAGCTTGGAACGCGTGTTCCAGTGCCAGGACTCGTCCTGACCCGCCGAGTTCTTGTAGGTAACGTGGCTCATGCCGGGCAGAAAACTCTTGCCGACCGGCCAGGAGGGGTAGATGAACCAATAGACCAGGGCGAACACCATGGTCGCATAGAACGTGTAGGTCCACCACACCGGCAAGGGATTGTTGAATTCCTGGAGATCGCCGTCCCACACGTGACCCGTGGTCTGGACCAGGCTCGAAGATTTGTCAGCCATTGGACTTATCCTTCTTCACTTCGTCGTC
>CAISDD010000588.1 GCA_903883985.1 uncultured Pseudomonadota bacterium
CTCCATGTCCGGATACATGTTGCGCGGCAGCTTGAGATAACCCACCACCCCGAGCAGGGAGGCCAGCAGCAGGATGATGGCCAGAAGCTGGGGACGGGCGTGGAAGAAACGGAACATGGTTATTTCCCGACGACGTAAGGCGCACCCGCCAGCAGCCGGGTGAGGATGTCCGGGCTGGCGCAGGCGATGCGGGCGCCGACGAGGTTCGTGTCGGTGCTCGCCACGCCTTCCTCACCCTGGGCGGCCACGGCCACGTCGAGACGCTGCACCCGGCCTTGATCGAGCAGTTTCAGCACGGCGGCACGGCCACCCTCGTCGCCCAGCAGGCAGGCGCGCGGCAATAGCACCGCCGAGTCGGCGCGAAACACCTCCAGCCGGGCCGAGGCGTGGGTTCCCGGTTGCATCGCGGCGCGGCTCTTCGCTTCGAAGCGGGCCATGCCTTGCCCCACCGCCTCCGGCCAGGGGCTGAGCGGCAAGTTTTCCTGGCCGATGTGGAGCGTCTTGGGATGCAGGCCATCCGGCACGTTCACCATCAGACGTACCCCGGCGGACAGGTCCATCACCTTGATCAGCGACTTGCCGGGCGCGGCCAGGTCGCTGGGCTGGGCCAGGCGCTGCGTTACCACGCCGTCGAAGGGTGCGGCGATGACGCCGTAGCGCAGGTTCTCCCGCGCAGCACCCGCCTGCGCCTCAGTGGCCTGCGACAGGGCGCGGAAACTTTTCACCGCGTTGCCGGCGGCGGTCTCGCGGGCGCGCGCCGCTTCCAGTCCGGCCTGGCCCGTCTGCACTTGTTCCAGGGACACGCCGCCGATGGCAAGCAATGACTCCATGCGCTGGTTGCGTTCCTGTTCGGCCTTCAGGTTGCTGCGGGCGGCGGCCAGGTCGGCGGCGAAACTGCTCTCCTGCAAGCGCACCCTTGCCAGTTCCGCATCGGCGCGCAAACGGTCGGCATCGGCCTGGGCCAGGTCCAGACGCACCAGCACGTCGCCTTTCTTGAAGCGGTCGCCTTCGAGGCGGGTCAACTCGGTGATATTGGCGGAGAAGCGGCTGGCCAGCATCGCCTCGCGCACCGCCTGTACCTCGACGCTGGCGGGCAGCGTCAACGTCACCGGCCCGGCGCCGAGCTGGCGGGCTTCCACCACCACGGCGGGGATGCCGGCGCTGGGGCGTTCGGCCACCTGGGCGCGCTTGTGTTTGACGGCCAGCACGGCGCCGCCGACCAGGGCCAGGAGGAGGATGGCAATCAGGAGTTTCGATTTCATTTGGCATCCAATGCTTCGATGTATTCGGCTTCCGGCGACCCCGCCAGCACCTGGGCGGCGGACCAGGCATAGGCGGCCTGGGCGCGGCTGCTGGCGAGGCGGTATTCGGCGTCGAGCAGGTCGCGCTCGGTGCGCAGCAGGTTTTCCAGGGTCTGCGCGCCCAGGCGGGTCTTTTCGCGTTCCACCGCCACCACTTCAGTGCGATAGGTCGCTTCCGCCTCCAGGGCGGTTACCCCGACGCGGGCGCTTTCATAGGCGGCCTTGAGGGTGGCGAGTTGTTTCACCGTGTCGCGTTCGGCGGCGCGGCGCTCGTCTTCCGCGACGCGCGCCCTGGCCGATTCGGCATCGGTCGATCGCCAGCCGCTGGGAGTGAGCGGCACGGACAGTTGCACGCCGGCCTCCCACACCGCGTTGTCGGCGCCACCGCCATGCTGATCGAACCAACTGCCGTTCAAGGACAGTTGCGGGCGGTTGCCGCGCCGGCTTTCCTCGGCGCGGGCGCGAGCGGCGGAGGCGCGGGTTGCGGCCAGTTTGACCGGCAGGGTTTCGGCCAACGCGGGTTCACGCCACGCCGGCAGCGGAATAGCGGTATCTGCAGGACGGCGGCGCTGGCCACTGGCCTCTTCCAGTTCCGCCAGGGTGGACTCCACCTGGGCGGTCAACTGCGCTTCGTCAGCCAGCACGCGCTGATATTCACTCTCAGCCAAGCGCTGATTCACCCGAGCACTCTTACCCAGCGCGACTTCCTTCACCAGGCGGTCGCGGAAGGCGGTCACGCTGGCCTTGAGTTTCCCCAGCGCCTCGCTTTGCCGGACCAGGGCTTGCAGGCGGAACCAGGCGGAGGCGGTCTGGTGCAGGCGGCTCAAACGATCCTGGGCAGCGTTGAGGCGCGCGGCTTGCAGGTTGCTTTCGGCCCGTTTGCGCGCCTTGGCGATCACGCCGAACACATCCACCGGCAGGCTGTAGTTCACGCCGGCGCGGGCGATGTCACGGCTGGTGTCGGCTGGAAGGAAGTCGACCCCCGGTGTGAACATGCCCACCACGCGCGGATGCTCGAAGCGGGTCAGCCCAGCCTGCAAACTGCCCTGGCCGTAGTAGCGAGCCTCGGCCGCTTTCAGGTCGTCTCCGGCGGCGGCTACGTCGCCCGCGCGGGCGTTGGCGCGCGGATGGTCCAAAGTGGCGCGCAGCAAATCAGCCAGCTCGCCGGCCTGGGCGCCACCGACGTTGGCAACTGCGGTGGCACCAGCGGCGACCAGGGCCAACAGCGACAGGGTGAGGGATTTCACGGTTATTCCTTGGCTGCGCCGATGGCGGCGAGATAGAGGGGAAACAGTTGCTGGCCGGCCGCCACCGGGTTGGCGACGATGCCCAGCACGCAGGATTGAAAAGCCAGGCCCTGGATGGAAGTGAGCAGGAGTTTCGCGGCGGCCGGTGGTGGCAGGTCGGCGCGCACTTCGCCCTGATCGGCCGCTTCCGCCAGCCATAGCGCCAGGCGTCCCTCGCAACGCCGCACCATTTCCTGCAAACGCTCGTGTAGACGTGGGTAGGGATGATGGAAGGTGTCGGAGAAAAACAGCCGGGGCACCGCTGGGTAGTTGGCGAACAAAGCCATATAGGCGTTGAAGATGCGCGTCACCTCGGCCAGGGGCGACGCGTCCGGCGCGGATTCGAATACCTCGCCCAGCCGCGCCTGAAGCCAGTCCAGTACCGCTGCCCAGATCGCCTCCTTGTTGGGGAAGTGGCGGAACACCGCGCCCTGGGTCAGCCCCATGTGCTCCGCGATGGCCTGGGTGGTAATGGCTTCCACCCCACGTTCTTCCGCCAGCACCAGTATGGTGAGCACGATTTCCTGCTGGCGAACCTCGGTGGAACGGCGGTTGGCTGGATGGGTTGGGGCTTCGACAACAGTGGGCATGGTGGGGGAATGGATGGGTAATAATTGTAAGTATGTAATTGATTACTTACTTTCGTCAACAGCAATATCCATCCGCGCGGGAAGCGACCGGTAGACATAGACTACGGGCTATGTTCATGAATGCGTTCCCACTTTCCTCTACCCAGATCAGCGACATCCTCGGTCGGCTGGGTTATTTCCGCGATTTGCAGCAGCCCTCCCTGCGCAAACTTTCCGCCGACGCGCGCCAGGTCACCGTGCGGCGAGACGAGACGGTGTTTGCCAAAGGCGATCCGGCCAACTCGCTGTATGTCGTGGTGAATGGCCAGATCAAGATTTTTCTGCCGCAGGCCAACCGCGCGGAAAAAGTGGTCGCCATGGTGGGGCACGGCGAGAGCTTCGGTATCGCCGCGCTGTGGTTGGGTCTACCGCATCCCGCCAACGCCATCGCCAAGAGCGACAGCCATTTACTGTTGATTGAGCGCGACACCCTGATGAACCAGGCTCGCCATGACCCGCTCCTGGCGGAATGCCTGATGGCGGACCTCTCTCATCGGGTGATGGACCTGATGCACGACATGGAAAGCTGCACGCCGCGCTCCAGTATTCAACGCGTGAGCTGTTTCCTGCTGCAGCACCAGCCCGAGGCGGGCATCGGCGGTTACGATATCCTGCTCTCTACCAGCAAACGGGATATCGCCGCCAAGTTGAATCTCACCCAGGAAACACTGTCGCGCATGTTCCAGTTGCTTAGCAAGGAAGGCGCCATCGAAGTACAGGGGCGCCTGATCCGCATAGTGGACAGCCGGAAGCTGCTCGATTTCAACCAGGCGAATTGCCCACCTCCCGGCGCCTTGCCCGAGTGAATTACTCAACCACGTTGAACCGAATCAATGAAATGCCACGCGGCACCAAGGCTTGCCGCGCTTTGTGTTTATCTTGCGTTCCCCGTTGGTAGGCCTCTTCCAGCGCCCCACCAGGATATGGATAGGAGACATCCAGAATGAGCACCTCCGTTGCCTTGGTGCTAGCCGTCGGTCTTGACGCTCGACAGCGGGCTGGCACGCTGAGCTCACGGATGTCCTGCCTGATTCCCGCATTGCCGTTCGCCTTGCCCTCCTGGGTGGCGGGCAGAGTTTGTCCCTGACGTCATGAGGAGATAGAAGATGAACGTTACCCGTAGGGGTTTTATCAAGGGCATGGGTGCGATGGTCGGCGCCAGCAGCGCCGCACCTGCACTGTTCGGATGCAGCACTGCCGCCATCGCGTAGACCGCTGAACGTGCGGAAGCATCCGCCGCCGCGAAATCGGCGCTGGGCGACCAGGTGGTCAAGTCCACCTGCGTCCACTGCGTCAACTTCTGCGGGATCGAAGCCCGGGTGTCCGACGGCGTGATTCGCGCCATCTATCCGGACAAGGCCCGCGCAGCCTATTACAACTGGGGCATCTGTCCGAAGGGAGCTTCCGGGGTGTTCAACACCTACAACCCCTACAGGCTGAAGAAGCCGATGAAACGCACCAACCCCAACAAAGGCATGTCCGAAGACCCGAAGTGGGTGGAAATCTCCTGGGACGAGGCGTTCCAGACCCTCACCGAGAAACTGGCGAAGATCAAGGCCGACAACCCGGCCAAGCTGATCTGGCACCACGGCCACGGCAAATACACTATCGGCGACCAGTTCCCCAAGGCCTTCGTTGCCGCCTACGGCACGCCCAACCTGGTGCACCGCACCACCACCTGCGAGGCCGCCCGCCACGTCGCGGACGAGAACACCTGGGGTGGCCACGGCCACCTGCCCGACCTGGAATACACCAACCTGTACCTCAATTTCGGCAGCAACCCGTTCGAGGGTGAGCAATGGTCGCGCTGGCTGGACCACGCCATCATGGACGGCAAGGAACGTGGCATGAAGATGATCGTCATCGAGCCGCGCTTCTCCCACGCCGCCGCCAAGGCCAACGAGTGGATACCCATGCGTCCCGGCAAGGATGCCGTGTTTATTCTGGCCTTGTGCAAGCAGCTCATCGACAACAACACCATCGACACCGACTTCCTGGACACCTACACCAACGCCACCCAACTGGTGGGTGAGGACGGCCGGCTGCTGAAGGGTGCCGACGGCAAGCCGCAAGTCTGGGACGAGACCAGCAAGTCCGCCAAGGTCTATGACGATGCCACCGCCAAAGCCGCCCTCAAAGGCAGCTATGACGTCAACGGCAGGACCTATCGCACCGCCTTCCAGGTGCTGGCGGACAGCATGAAGGACGTCACTCCGGAATACGCCGAGGAGGTCTCCGGCGTACCCGCCGCTCGCACCCGGAGCCTGGCCAAGGAGATCGCCACCGCCGCCAGGATCGGCTCCACCCTGATGATCGACGGCCACCCCATCCGCTACCGTCCGGTGGTGGCTTACACCTTCCGCGGCCTCTCGGCCAAGGAGTTCGGCGTTCAGAACAACCGCGCCAACCTGATCCTCAACATGCTGATCGGCAGCATGGATGCGGTGGGCGGGCTGTTGCTCGAACATGCCATGGGCCATCCGGAATTCCTGGAACCCTCCAAGTGCGAGTACCCGCCCAAGCGCGCGGACCTGGCCAAGAGCGTGTATTACCCTCACGCCACCCAGGAGTGCTGCCAGCAGGTGCAGTACACGGTGAACGACCCCAAGGCCTATGGCCTGGGCTATCAGCCGGAAATGCAGATATTCTTCGCCACCAACCGGCCCTTCTCCACCTCCGATGCCATCAAGCAGCAGGACGGTATGAAGAAGACCTTCAACGTGGCGATCGACATCGTCAACACCGAAACCTGCCAGTTTGCCGACATCGTTTTGCCGGACCTGACCTACCTGGAAGCCTGGCATTTCTCGCCCACCCGTTCCACGCCGGGCACCAAGCACTCCGCCATCCGCCAGCCGATGGCCAATGTCTACAACCTCCCCTACGATGCCATGACGATCTTGTGGGAACTGGCCAAACGCCTGGGACTGCGCGATGCCTACGTGGACAACCTGAACAAGCAGTGGGGCCTGAAGAAGACCACTTTCCAGAAAGGCCGCGACTACACCTCACGCGAAATGGTCGAGGTGCTGTGGGTGGACAAGGTCGGCAAGCCCTTCGACTATGCCTTGGAGCACGCCTTCGTCGGCAAAATGGTGTCGACCCACGACCGCTATCTGCACAGCGTTGAGGCGGGGTGCAAGGGGCCCGGCAAGCCGCGCATTAAGCTCTACGCGGATCACCTGGTGGACAGCTACGCCAATGTCGTGAAAACAGTGAAGGCCAACAACATCACCAACATTGATCTGGAGCAGTTCAGGGTGGCCTATTCGCCCATCCCCATCAAGGAGCATGCCTTCCCGACGCCACACCGCGAGGCCAAGGACTATCCGCTCTATCTCATTACTCACAAGCGGATGTACCGCAATCAGGCCGGCAACACCGCGCAGAACCCTATCCTCAATTTCGCCATCGGCGCCGATGCGGCGGAGAACTTCATCACCGTCAACGCCTCCACCGGCAAGGAGTTGGGTATCAAGGACGGTGACATGGTGGTGGTGGAAAGCCGGGTAGGCAAGGCGAAAGGCAAGGTCAAGCTGACCCAGGGCATCCGCCCCGACACCATCGCCGTGTCCTATCACTATGGCCAGTGGAGTCTGGGCTTCCCCGAGTATGCGAAGAAAGGAACCTGGATCAACAACGTGTTGGAGTTGCATCCGGACCGGATCGCCGGCATGAATTCCTTCAATGACACCAAAGTGAAGCTCTACAAGGCCTAAGGAGAAGACACCATGGCAAAGTTTGTTCGCGTCATCGACACCGAACGCTGCTTCGGCTGCCGCTCCTGCGTGGCCGCCTGCGCGGTGGAAAACCACTTCACGCCGGAGTCTCCCTGGAACGTGATGGTGGAATATGAAACGGGACACTATCCGAATGTGGCCCGCAACTTCGTCACCATGAACTGCATGCATTGCGAGCACCCTTCCTGCAAGGCGGCCTGCGATGCCATCGGCGTGCACGCCATCAGCAAGAACGATTTCGGCGTGGTGCTGGTGGATTACGACAAATGCATCGGCTGCGGCTATTGCGCCACTACCTGCCCTTACGGTGTGCCGCAACTCAACGGCGCCAAGGTCGAGCAACTCTACCCCGCGGCCGAGAAGACTCCCTACGAGCAGATGGGCAACCTCTCGCCCCTGCATCGCAAGAAGGCCAAGACCGTGGAGAAGTGCACCTTCTGCTGGCATAAGCTGGAGAAAGCCGTGGCCGCCGGCAAGGTGAACGAGATCGGCAAGACGTCGGATTACACCCCCACATGCGACCTGGTCTGCCCGGTTCAGGCTCGCATTTTCGGCGACATCGACGATCCCACCAGCGCGGTCTCGGTCTACATCGCCAAGAAGAAGGCCACTCAGCTCAAGAAGGAGTTCGGTACCGAGCCGCAGGTCTATTACGTCCTCAACGGGGGAGATTACTGAGATGAAACAACTGCTTCTCATGGCTATCCTGGCCACCCTCTCCGCCGGGGTTCTGGCGGAAGACAAGCCTATGAACCTGCACAAGACCGCCGAGGCCATCCGCGCCGGCGCGGTCAACGTCGGCAAGGAGTATTCCCTGAGCGACGAAGGCCGCTTCCACAAGGTTCATACGGAAGTACTGGGTATGAAGTGCAGCGGTTGCCATAGCGCCGACGCCTATCCGGACAACTACCTCTATCTGCGCAAGGCGGAATTCCCGAAAACGCTTGCCGGCGAAAAGGTGAAGGCGGTGGAACGGGCCAAGTGCATCGGCTGCCACTCGGAAGGCAATGTGGCCACGGTGTTTTACAACATGAAGAAGTAAGCTTCGCCGCTTCTCATCCGCAGCGCCGGCAGGACTGCCGGCGTTGTTTTTCAAGCCCACAGAATCAAGGTTGACCGAATGAATCAGACTGACCACGCGGCCTCCGCGGAAGACCGCAGCCGCTTTTTCTGGTGGCTGGCGGAGTGGTTCCTGAATCCGCCCGACAGCGACCACCTGGCTACCCTGCCGGAACCGGATGGCGAAACGCCGCTGGACCCGCTGGATGAAGCCTGGCAGGAACTGTCCAGCGCCCGACCGGTGCTTGATCCCGCCAGCCTGGAGCGGCTGGGAGTCGAATTCACCCGACTGTTTTCCGGCTTGCAGGAAGGCCTGGGGCCGCCGCCGCCCTTTGAATCGGTCTGGCGCGAAGATCGCCTGATCGGTGAATCCACCGTTGCTGTGATTGAATCCTATGCCCAGGCCGGTTTCGCCGACATCGAACCCGTCGCCGGTCCACAGGACCACATTGCCGTGGAACTCAAGTTCATCGCCCTGCTGGCGCTACGGGAAACCGAAGCCTGGCGGGCGAACCAGCCGGACCAGGCTGGCCAACGCCTGATCCAGCAACGGGATTTCCTCGACCATCACCTGACCACCTGGGCACCGCGCTGGGCGAGCACACTGGCACTTGACAGCCGCGAACCGCTGTTCACTGCCCTGGCCGGCTTGCTCAAGGCCGGACTGGAGCAGGCGGGGGCGGAACTGGCGAGCCACCCCTCCCATCGTATGTAGCGCCGGCTGAGCGTGGTTGTTGCCATTTCAGCGGCTTACAACCACGGCCTACCCCTTGTGCGGGGTATCCAGCCGGCTGCCGGCAAGGATTACCGAAGGGTAGGGGCTTCATCAGCCGACGCTACAGGTGAACTTCCGACCGATAGATTTATTCCGTGACCCCATGCAAACCGCTTCCATCCACTACACCCCTGGCGATTGCGCCCTCCTGATCGGCCCCACAGAACTTCTGCTCAAACGGCTGGAAGCCCTGCGCATTGCCAGCCTGCGTCCGGCGCTGTTGTGCGACGACCTGCCCGACCCGCCGCCACGTGGCGTGCGCGCCCTGGCCGGGCATCTGGCGGATGTCTCCGGCTGGATGGGCGCGTTCTCGGCCCGCGTGGTTGGCGCCCACGGGCCGCTGGACCTCGCCCCCCTGTCGTTCCACGACGACGGCCATTTTGACTGGGTACTCGATTTCTCCTGTGCCCCGGCACCGGGCAAGGGTGTCGCCCCTCTGGGCTATTACACCCTGGCGCCGGATGACTTCCCGGCGCTCAAGCGCACCCTGCTGGAAATCGCCGGCCGCGTGCGGGAGGGCTTCGTAAAACCAAAATATTTCAGCTTTGATGCCAACTTGTGCGCCCACACAAGACAAGGGGTGAAAGGTTGTAGTGCCTGCCTGTCGGCCTGCGCGGCCGGTGCCATCACCAGTGAAAAGGATACGGTCCGGATCGAACCCAACCTGTGTCAGGGCTGTGGAACTTGCGCGCTGGTCTGTCCCTCCGGCGCGGTGCGCTACGCCCAACCCGCCCCGAGCGTCAGCCTGGCTCGACTGCATTCTGATTTGGCGGCCTGGCGTGAGTCAGGCGGCGGCGCCACCGGACTCTGGATCTCCACAGAAACCGCGACGGCTGAAATCCCTCCCGGCTGGCTGAGTTACCCGGTCAAAGAGCCCGCCAGTCTGGGTCTGGAGTTCTGGCTTGCCGCCCTGGTATCAGGCTGCGATCGCGTGGCCATCATGGCCGGCGACATTCCAGTGGTTAGCCGCCGTGCCCTGGATGGGCAACTCGCGCTCGGGCGCGGCATCCTCTCTGCTTTGGGTTTTCCTTTCGGCCTGGGTCTGGCGGAGAACTCCGCCGAACTGGCGGCATTGCCGGCCATGTCACCACGGCCTCCAATTGACCTGGCCGTTGGCGATGACAAGCGCGGCCTGCTGTACGCCGCCCTCGATGCCTTGATCGAACAAACCCGGACACCGCCAATTAGCATTCCCCTGGCCGCCGGCCCGATGGGCGAAGTACGGATCGACGCCGACAAATGCACCTTGTGCACCGCCTGCGTGCGCATCTGCCCAACTGAGGCACTAAGCCTGCCCGGCACTATCCTGCAACTGGCCTTCACCGAGGAGCGTTGTCTGCAATGCGGCCTGTGCGCCAACGTGTGCCCGGAAAAGGCGGTCACGCTGGCGCCGCGTCTGCTCACCTCCCGAACGGCGCGCAGAACCGCGCGCGTGGTAGCCGAAGCCGAGCCGTTCGCCTGCAGGGAATGCGGCAAACAGTTTGCTACCCAGGCCATGATCGAACGTAGCCGCGCCATGATGGCCAACCACCCCATGTTCCAGGGCGAGCAGGCTCGCCTCATGACGTTGTGCCCGGATTGCCGGCAGAAGGCCATGGCCGGCGTGCCCAGTTCATATCTGCAATAACACAGCGGGTCATATGCCATCTTTCTTACTGCTGGGGCTGCTACATAGATCGTTCATGTAGCCTGGCTGCGCCCCGCTTTGCCGCTGATGTCAATCGAAACGGTGCCTGATCATTGATCGTGTTGAGGTGTTTGATTGGAACCGGTCGCCTCCGCCAGCCAATTTCTTGTTCATACTCGTGGCCGGAAACCCGCGTAAATACAGGGGGTCGTGCGATAGGCGCCTTTCGCAGAAACAGAGAACGTAGAACAGAGAAAGAGAAAACCGGCGCAACCGGGGTTTCCTGGCTGATTCTGCCTTTCGCACGAAACCGGGAAGCTGCGCCGGCACTGTCGTTGCGGGCGTAATCGAAAAAGGCCAGAGCAACGTCTGGCCTTGGATTAGTGGTGTAGTGGAGGAGGATCGAACTCTTCCGCTTCGCAGCATGGATTTTGATGACATTGAAGGTCCGGAGTAGGCAGGTAAGCTGACTGCTGTTGATCAACGGTTCGAAGGTCGCTTCCGGGTCGCGACCTGCCCGCCGCCGGTCCAGGAAGCTGCCGTTGCCGCCGCTGTCTGGACTTCAGCCGGCTATCGGGGATGCTCCTCCGGAAGCGGTCGGCCAGGAGAGGGTACTCAAGTTCTGTATGAAACTTGTCCGTAGTCAATAAGCGCATGCGCCGAATACATCCGGCGGATTACCCTGCGCAAACCTTACACATGCTGATCGAAGGCGTTAAGATTACTTTGGCAAGGACGGAAGGGAGATCAACTTGGCACAGAACGACAAGGAAGAGAACCGATCCGTAGCCCTCTACTGGGACTTTGAGAGTCTTCACGCCGGCCTCGCAGAAGCCAAGTACGGTGAAGGCGCCTACAGCAAACCTGACAACCGCTTCAAGCCACAGGACCCCCTCATCGACGTCCAGGCCGTCATCGAACTCGGTTCATCCTTCGGCCCAATCGCCATCAATCGCGCCTACTGCAACTGGCAGTGGTACGGACGCTACCGCGATGCCTTGCTGCAAAGCGCCGTTGAACTGATCCAACTCTTTCCACCAGGTTCATCAGCCAAGAACGGCGCTGACATCAAACTCTGCCTC